>CAZBKX010000030.1:0-9740 GCA_964492535.1 uncultured Rhodoferax sp.
ACCCTCGCCGCGCAGTTGCTAGTCCACGGCCTTGATGTAAAAGTTAAGCTTGCCTGCAAACTCGGGTTCAAAGTCCACTGTTTTCAACTCCACCACCACATGGCAATGCAGGCGAGTGTGATAAAAAAGCAGGTCCAAAAAGAAATCGCGCTCGCCCACTTGCACCGACACCTGGCGGCCTATGTAGGCAAAGCCAGCGCCCAATTCCAGCAAAAACTGGGTGATGTGGGTGATCAAATCGGTTTCCAGATCGCGCTCGGTGTGCTCTTTGGTGAGCGACAAAAAATCAAACTTGTACGGGTCTTTGAGCATTTGAATAGCCAGGTCCGACTGTGCGGTGGGCAGCGTCTGCTCAAAGTTGGTGATGGCTTTGCCCTCGCGCTGCCACAGGCCACTTTCCATCTGGTGCACCAGCACGCTGCGGCTCCAGCCATAGGTTTGCGTGGCTTGGGCGTAATACAGCGCCTCATCATGCTGCTTGCACTTGGCCAGAATGGCCAGGTTGTGGCCCCAGGGGATGGACAGTATTTGTGGAAGAGGCCGTTCTGCCAATTGGGCAACAGCCTGTTGCCCAATTGCAGTGACTCTCCAAAATTCGTGCCATTGCCTGATGTACTTGAGGTTACGAATCGAAAAGCCCTTCATATCAGGAAATTCGCGCATCAGGTCCGTGCTGAGTTGCTTCATAAAACCACCGCCCCATACAGACTGCGTTTGCTTGGCGACGATGTCTGCACCCAAGTCCCAGTAACACTGCAACATGGCGGAGTTGACCGCCACGGCAGCCTTGAGCTGCACTTGGCGAAAGCGGACTTTCAACTCGCCCAGCCACTGGCGGTAGTCAGCCGTATCGGGCGTGATTTCAGATGCCATGTTCATGACCGTCATCGGATTCTTGTTTGGGAGCCAATTTCACAGACCAGTGGTTGCCGGGCTCTTGATGGGCAATCAACAGGTCGTAGGTGCGGATCATGTCCAACAGACCTGAGTGCCCGTAAACTTGAGGGGAAAAAGCGGGGTCGGTGCGTTTCAGATACGCGCCCAGAGGCCCCAAGCCTACTTTTCCCTCCGGTGCACCGCCGGCCAGCAAGCCGACTGCCTCAACCACAAACTTAGGGCGGCGTTTAACTACTGGCTTGAGGGCTTCAAGCTTGGTTGGTTCAGATTTAACGGCGTTGGCCTTGGTGCTGCCCGTTTCGGCGGCATCTTCGACCGTGGCTGGCAACTCTGGCTTGACCCATTCAAAGAACTGATCGCTCGCATTGCGCAGCGCATCTGGCGACTTGGCCTCACCCACAATGCAAACCGTTGCACCGCGCTCCCGGAGCTTGCGACACAGGTAAGCAAAGTCTGAGTCACTGGTGACAAGGCAGAAGGTATCTGCACGCTCATCGAACATGGCCTCGATGGCGTCCAAAGCCAGCGCAATATCCGCAGTATTCTTACCAGGAGCATATTGGTACTGTAAGCAAGGCGTGAAGGCCAAACGAACTAGTGCCTCTTGCCATTTGTTAGCCAAAGTTGTGTGGTTTCCATAACCACGGCGCAACACCACGCGCCCAAACTGGGCTACGACGCGCAGGGCGTATTCCAGAATCTCCGGGGTGGTATTGTCGCAATCAACAAGAACAGCCACGCGAGTCTCAGCCCCTACGGAGTTATTGCTCATTTTCATCTCCCAATGCTTATCGTTGCATCATATTCGCTGCACCATTGCGCATGAAAAATGGAGCGGCCAATCAGAAAAGTGTCATGTGCTTTGCTGAAATTAGCCGACGATCCAAAGCAGACCACCCACCTTCAGATCAATGCTGCTTGTAAAGCAAAAACTTGCCGGACAGCACCACGCCCACGCGGTCGCCCTTGGGATCAGGTTGGCACACGATGTCCATGCTGAAGTCAGTCGCGCTCATGATTGCCGTCGCCGAACTCTTCATGGAAGAGTTACTTGATATCAGTAGCTACAGACGCCGCATCAGGGCGGCAAAAACTCAACCCCCAAGTTTCTGGAAGCCGTGCAACATCCCCTGGCCCAGGGTCAAAAGCCTCAGGGTGACCGTGATGGCGGTCGCGGCAACGATGGCATCAGGCATTCGGTTGGGGATAGCCCAACAGCTCCATGCGGGTAATCTGGCTGAGAGCGGTCTCATACAAAGCTAAGCCGCTTTGCTCGGCCAAAGTCACGGCAGGCATGTGGCCTTTGAACAGACCAATAACCATATTGGTGTCCAGCAAAAACTCAACCCCACTCATAGCGCATCGCTTATTGAATCGCCACAGGATCGTCGTTCAGATGAGGGGAGTTTTTGAGCGCCACGGTCCAGCGCCTCCAATCAGCTGGCTGCGTCGAAGCCACTGCCGTACTGGCATAGGTTTTGAAAAGCTGAAGAATGACCAAATGCTCATTTTCGTCGAACATGGCTGGCTCCAGAGGCTGGATGACGTCGGCTTTGGAAATGGCTTCAATAGCTTGGTACTTGGCTGGACCTCCTGGAATTTGGCATGCCCTTAAGCCGTGGTGTTGACCTTTGTTCCCAAATTCCCACTGGTAGCCAAGGGCAAGTTGCCGGGAACTGATTGAAGCAGGGCGAGTGCCGAAGACGCCTCAATGTTCATGGCTTTCTTCAGCACCAGAAGTTGGGCCGCCTCAGCGACTGTGCCTTGTTGGACTTGGGAAGACGCACTTGCGATGCTGGTGGTGGAAACGTTCATGTCGACAGCCTTTCAATGCTTGGGTCTCCATCTTATGGGCTGGCACCATCCTGGGCAAGTTGCTATACCTACAAGCCCAATTCGCTGAGTCCTGGGTGTTCGTCCGGTCGGCGGCCCAGGGGCCAGAAAAACTGGCGTTCCGCTGCTTTGATGGGCAAGTCATTGATGCTGGCATAACGCCGTGTCATCAGGCCCTGCGGATTGAACTCCCAGTTTTCATTGCCGTACGACCGAAACCACTGGCCGGAGTCGTCATGCCATTCATAAGCGAACCGCACGGCAATGCGGTGCCCGGTGCAAGCCCAAACCTCCTTGATGAGGCGGTAATCCAGTTCCCTGGCCCACTTGCGCGTGAGCAATTCATGCACTTGCGCCCTCCCCAGCGGGAATTCGACCCGATTGCGCCAGGCGGTATCTGCTGTGTAAACCTGCACGACCCGGTCTGGGTCGCGGGAGTTCCAGGCGTCTTCCGCCAAACGCGCCTTTTGTGCCGCAGTGTCTCGAGTAAAAGGGGGCAGTGGAGGTTTGGTTTCCACGAGCACTCAATGAAGAAATGTCGGCAATCAATACTGCTTGTAGGGCAGAAACTTGCCTGACAGCACCACGTTCACCCGATCGCCCTTGGGGTCAGGCTGGCGCACGATGTCCATGGAGAAATCAATCGCGCTCATGATGCCGTCGCCGAACTCTTCGTGGATGAGTTCCTTGATGGTGGTGCCATAGACGCTGACGAGTTCATACCAGCGGTAGATCAGCGGGTCGGTGGGCACAGCCGTGGGCAGTGAGCCCTTGTAGGGCACCACTTGCAGCCACTTTTGTTCTTCGGCGTTGAGGTCAAAAATCTCGCCCAGGGTGGCTGCCTGCGCGGCGTCCAGCGTCATCTGACCCAGGCAGGCGGCGGTGACCCACTCTTTGCTCAGGCCCACTTTTTTGGCGACCTCCTCCCATTTAATGCCCTTGGACACTTTGGCGGAGATGATTTTTTCAGTAACTTCCATGCGGTTCATACCGGGTCCTTGTTTGCGTTGGTTGTAAAAAAAATGAGGGTCAGTGCGCGGTGGCGCGGGTGACCAAAAAATCGACGATGTGGTTGCGCAGCTCGTAGTAGCCGGGCAGGTGGTGCAGCCCGGCGCGGGTGCGGTCGCGTGGCAGGGTGTTGTGCACCACCTCGGCAATGCCGCCCGGCTTGTAGCCGGTGTCGGTCTCGGTACCGTTGCTCATGAGCAGAATGCGGTCGGCCAGCAAAATGGCCTCGTCCACATCGTGGGTGATCATGAACACGGTTTGCTGCGTCTGGCGGACAATCTGCAGCAACTGGTCCTGAATGGTGCCGCGCGTGAGCGCATCCAGCGCGCCAAAGGGTTCGTCCAGCAGCAGCATCTTGGGGCTGATGCAAAACGCCCGGGCAATGCCCACCCGCTGCTTCATGCCGCCTGACAACTGCGAGGGCTTTTTGTCGATGGCCGGGGTCAAGCCCACCATGGCCACATACTTTTCAACCTGGGCCTTCACCTCGGCGCGACTCCAGTCGGGCTGGCGCGACTTGACCGCAAACGCAATGTTCTGGCGCACGGTCAGCCAGGGCATGAGCGCATGACCCTGGAACACCACACCACGCTCCAGACTGGGGCCGACCACTTCGCGGCCGTCCATGAAGACGTTGCCCGACGTGGCGGTGTCGAGCCCCGCCAGCACATTGAGAATCGTGGTTTTGCCGCAGCCCGAGTGGCCGATGATGCAAACGAACTCACCCCGGTCCAGCGCAAAAGACACATCCGCAAACACAGGCTTGTTGGCCACAAAGGCCTTGGCCAGTTTTTCAATCTTGAAAAATCCTTGCATGGACCGGTCTTTCGTGTTATTGGGGACAGCGGGCGTGGATACGGAGGCCGGGGCACCAGCCTCCTGGGTGCGAGCCTCACTCCACATAGGTCACCATTTTTTGCACCTGGGCAAACATCAAGTCGAGCAACATGCCCACCACGCCAATCACCAGAATGGCAAAGATCACGTTGCTCAATGACAGGTTGTTCCACTCATTCCACACAAAGTAGCCAATGCCGGTGCCGCCCACCAGCATCTCGGCGGCCACAATCACCAGCCACGCAATGCCCATGCTGATGCGCATGCCCGTCAAAATAGTAGGCGCGGCAGCCGGCAAAATCACCTGAAACGCCTTGCGAATCGGGTTCACCTCCAGCGTGAGGGCGACGTTGAGCCACTCCCGCTTGACCGAGGCCACACCAAAGGCGGTGTTCACCAGCATTGGCCAGACCGAGCAGATGAAGATCACAAAGATACCGCTCACGTCCGAGTCTTTCAGCGTGTACAGCGCCAGCGGCATCCAGGCCAGCGGGCTGATCGGTTTGAGCACCTGGATGAAGGGGTCAAACGCCTTGCGCATCAATGGCGACATGCCAATCAAAAACCCCACCGGAATAGCCACCATCACCGCCAGCAAGAAGCCCAGCCCCACCCGACCCAGCGAGTGCGCCAACTGGATGGCAATGCCCTTGTCGTTGGGACCCCGGTCAAAGAACGGGTCTGACAGGTGGCCCCAGGACGCCCGCGCCACATCCAGCGGCGAAGGAAAACCCGTGGCCTTGACCGCGCCAGGGTCCTTGCCCATCATCTTCTGGTATTCCAGCTCTTCCGCACTCAGATTGCTGGCCACCGGGCCCAGGGCGGGGCCAATGGTGGCCAACTGCCAGACGCCCAGCAAGCACAGCAGCATCAAGGCCGACACCACGGCCGACCGGAGACTCAGGGAGATCAGCGCCTTCATGGTCAGACGGTTTTGCGAATGGCAAAACTCTTGGCGTAGGCATCCGCCTTGGCGGGGTCAAATTCACGGCCCATGATCTTGTGTTTGATGTAGGTCGGCCCGGCGTTGAAGGGCTGGCCCAGGTCTTTCATGTGCTTGCGCGCGTCGGTGATCAGAAACACCTTTTCGGCAATCTGTTTGTAGTTCACGTCGCCCTTGATGTAACCCCAGCGCTGCATTTGCGTGAGCATCCAGACTGCCATGCTTTGCCATGGCATGGGATCGAAGTCGGCCCGGTCGGGCACGTTTTGAATCTTGCCCAGGCCGTCGGCGAACTTGCCGGTCAGCACCTGCGTCAGCACGGCTTCGGGCTGGTTCAGGTACTGAGCGGGGGCGATCACCTTGGCAATGAGTTCGCGGTTGGCCGGGTCACGGGCCATGGCCGCGGAGGTCAACACCGCACGGTACAGGGCTGCAAACGTGTTGGGGTTCTTCTGGATGAACTCGGTGCTGGTGCCAAAGGCGCAGCAAGGGTGACCGTTCCACAGGTCCTTGGTCAACAAGTGAATGAAGCCGGCTTCTTCAAACACGGCGCGCTGGTTGAACGGATCGGGCCCCAAAAATCCGTCGATGTTGCCCGCCTTCAGGTTGGCCACCATCTCGGCAGGTGGCACCACGCGCAGTTGCACGTCGGTGTCGGGATTCAGGCCCGCTTCGGCCAGGTAGTAGCGCAGCAAGAAGTTGTGCATGCTGTACTCGAACGGAATGGCGAACTTGAAGCCTTTCCAGTTCTTGGGGTCCCGGTTGTCCTTGTGCTTGAGCGCCAGCGTGATGGCCTGGCCGTTGACGTTCTGAATGGTGGCCACGTTCATGGGCGTGGGGTTGGAACCCAGCCCCATCGAGATCGCCAGCGGCATGGGGGATAGGAAATGCGTCGCGTCGTATTCCTTGTTGATCATCTTGTCGCGAATCAGCGCCCAGCCGGCGGTCTTGGTGATCTCGACTTTCAGACCCTGCTTTTCATAAAAACCCAGGGGGTGCGCCATGATGAGCGGCGTGGCGCAGGTGATCGGGATGAAGCCGATCTTGAGGTTGGTCTTTTCCAGCGCATTTTTGTCCTGCGCCATGGCCTGCATGGTGCCCACCGGCAGCACGCTGGCTATTGCCGCCATGGCCGTGCCCTTGCCCACGGCGCGCAGAAAGCGGCGACGCACTTCGTCCTGCGGAAAGATGGCCTTGATGAGCGAGGCCTCAATGAAGGCATTGCTGTAGCTCTCAAATTCCGAGGTCAGGCTGCGGCGCTTGAGCTCCAGCGTGGCGCCCTGGGCCGACGTTTCCTGCTGGTGCTCGGCCACGGTGTGGTCCTTGCCGCAGCTGCATTTGAGCATCAGGGGGCGGTCAGCGTTGTAGGGGTCAAAGTAGTCGGTCATGGCTTTACCTCGAAGAGTTGAAGCCAAGCACTATGCAAAGCCCGGGCCAACATGGACCACTCAGGCAGCCTGCCCTGGATTTCATGCGGTGCTCACGGACAGCTTGTAGGGCCAGCCCTACAAATCAGGCACCCAAGCCCCTTGAAGGGGCTGTTTCAGGGGGTGCTGCCTTGCCGCTCGGCGTACAGCGCCAGCTCCACATCGTTCTTGGTGCCGGTCTTTTCAAGAATGCGGGCGCGGTAGGTGCTCACCGTATTGGACGCCAGCTTGAGCTGTGCACCAATTTCGCTCACGCTGTGCCCGGCACTGAGCAGGCGGTAGACCTGATGCTCACGGTGCGACAAGGCGTCAACCCCCGCCTTGTCCGTTATCGCCCCCAAGCGGGCCGCCGCACCGCCCACCGCTGCGGCCAGTGCCTCGGCGGTGGCAGGCGTGACATACATGCCCCCACCTGACACCTTGCGAATGGCCGCCACCATGTCGTCCGGGTCAGCACTCTTGTTCAGGTAGCCGCCTGCACCCAGGCGAATGCAGCGCACCGCGTATTGCTTTTCCGGGTAGGTGCTGAGCATCAGCACCGGCAGGCCCGGGTGCTCACGGCGCAAGATTTGCAGCACCTCCAGCCCGTCCTGCCCCGGCATGGCGATGTCCAGCAGCACCAGGTCCAGCCCGGCGGCCCCGCCCAGGGTCTGCACTTGCGCCAGGACCTCGGCCCCGGTCTGGGCTTCGGCCAGCACGCACACATCTGGTGCATCGGCCAGCATTTGCTTGAGCCCCTCGCGCACGATGCGGTGATCATCCCCAATCAAAATCCTGATCATGCTATTGATTAAGTAGTGGCATACGCAAGTAAAACGCCGACCCCAGCCCGATTTGGCTTGAAATCTCCAACTCCCCGCCAAAATGCCGGGCGCGCTCGCGCATGCCCATCACGCCATAGGCGGTAGCCGCCTCAAACGACTGACTGGCCGCGCCGCAGCCGTTGTCCTGCACCGAGACAGTCAGCACCTCATCCCTTACGCCAATGCGCAGCACCAGCGCGGTAGCCCGCGCATGCCGGCCCACGTTACTGAGCATTTCCTGCACGATGCGAAACACGGCCATGGCCTGCGGCTCGGGCAACACCACATCCTGCGTGCCCTGCATCTGCCAGTCCAGGGCCAACTCCGCCGACTGGGCAAACTCGTGCACCTGCCACTCCAGCGCCGCCCACAGGCCCTGATGGTCCAGGATGCTGGGGCGCAAGTCGGTGATGATGCGCCCCACGTTGTCCACCGCCGCCTCAATCAGGTGGCTCATGTTCCGGCACTTGGCACGCAGACGCTGGTGCGCCTCCTCGGCGTGCAGGCCGTCGCGGCCCGGTTGCTCGCCCAGGCGCTTGTCCATCCAGTTCACATCCATCTTCAGGCCCACCAGCAGGCTGCCCAGCTCGTCATGAATCTCCCGGGCTATGCGCGTGCGCTCATCCTCGCGCACTTTTTCTGAATACGCAGCCAGTTGGCGCAATTGACCCAGAGCCACTGACAACTCCTGGGTACGCTCCAGCACCCGTTGCTCCAGCTCGCTTTTGGCCTGGCGCAAGGCATCGGCCACCCGCTTGCGCTCGGTGATGTCCACAAAGGTCACCACCGCCCCGCGCACCTGGGCGCCGTCCATCAGCGGGTAGCTCGAATACTCCACGGCAATGGCATGGTGGTCCCGGTGCCAGAACACCTCGGTGTCAATGCGGCAGGGCAGCCCCTGGCGAAACGCATTGAAGATAGGGCAATCGTGCGCGGGGTAGGGTTGGCCGTTTTCATGGGAGTGGTGTGTCAAGGCATGCATGTTGCACCCCAGCACCTGCGCCGGCTCGTGGCCCAGCATGCGGGCGCCGGCCTGGTTGATGAAGGTGCAACGCCCCTGCATGTCAATGACAAAAATGCCCTCCCCCGTGGACGCCAGCAACAGATCGAGTTGCTTGCCCCAGGCGGGATCGGCAGGCGTTGGGGCGGGGAAGGTCTCCGGAGTCATCTTTATCGGGCCAAGAGGCAGTTTTTAATGAAATCAGGCTCTAGCCGGCATATCCATTGTGCTACCAGCTACTTTTTTTGATGAAACCAGGTCATTGAACCTGGTTGAAAATCCCCTGCGTGTGACCAACTCAACGATATTGACAGCAATTTAGAACAATCACTCAAGTCAGCACAAGCCCGCACCACCTTGGTTTTGTTTGCGTTTGGTAATGGCTCAACCCGGCGCCATGATAACCACCGTCCTTGATCATCGGCGTGAAAAAATGGCGCAAGTCGATCCGCGGAGAGTTGGCGAACGGCTGGGATGATGCGCCGGGCATCGTGGATGAGATGGAGTCAGGAGTTGAATATGCTTCTTGGTCATCCGCCAGACAAGCTCGCTTTATTTGCTGTACTCCCTGCATCAGAACGATTTCTCAAGTCCCTGGATGCAGCAATTGTTAAAGTCTTGAGTGACAAAAAAGGCAATTATTCACAGTGGAAAGCCTGCCAACATGAAGCTCAAACCCTCTTTAGTGCGCCAGCGCCCATTGCATGCAGGTACTGTCTACAGCTTGGTCAAGCCAAATGCTGTCAAGGCTATGGCCGTTGCGAAGCGGCGCAATTTTGGTGACCATAGTTGCGTGCCCGCCGAAAGCCCTTGGGCAACACGTGCTGCAACACCAGCCGCAGAAACTCCACACCGCTAAGTACTGGACCCAGAGGGGCAGTGGTGGTGACTGGGTGGTGTACGCCAAGACGCCACTGGGCGGACCGGCCCAGGTGCTGGAGTACTTGAGCCGTTACACGCACCGCACGGCCATCAGCCATGAGCGCATCCGT
>CAZBKX010000031.1:0-2016 GCA_964492535.1 uncultured Rhodoferax sp.
GAGGCTTGGATTACGGACAAGGGATGCAGGCACATCACATCAAGTATGGCACGGGTTTGGAGCTTCAAATAACGTTTAACCCAGGCAGTTTGAGCGCTCGCAGCGGCTCCCCGAAGCTGTCGAAATCGCAGCTTCACTGAGCCACCAATTGATGCGCTGGTCCACCTCGTCGCCTGGAGCGGGTTGCGCCGCCATGTCCCAATCCGGCTCAGTTTGCACCCCGTCATCCATCTGCGCATCACCACCGTCACCCCACAGCGGTGGCCCGCGTTCGGGGAGATGTGCGGTGGCTCAGCATCTGCATCGAGCTGGCCAACTCAAACCAGGTCTCGAAGCGTGCGTCAATGGTTTGGTACAGCAGCGTGCGCTCAGGGTGGTGCGAATGTGGTCTGAACTGCGACTGGGCTGTCGACATGTGCAGGGTGCAACGCCTTGATGGGCGTGGCATACGGCACGCAACTGCGCACCCATGCAGCTCTCACCTGCCCGGATGCAGCGCACGCTGTTCTGCGCGAAGTCGCCTCAGGCATTGCCGGCTGCAAAGCAGCCTTTGCGGCCAGGGGGGGTGTCGGCTGGCGACATTGAGCTATCAGGATGGCAGGGTCATCGGCCAGCGTCTGCACGGGTGAGGATTGCGTGCCGAACTGCTCCAATGCTTCCGAAGATTCGCAATCTGCGTTCATCGGCGCCTGGGGTAACGCGGCGTCCACCCCACCCACCCCCATAACGGTGCGCAATTTGGAGCAGTGTTTACGGGCTAACTTCAGGTCGGCCAGCGCGCTGCTGTCGGAAATGGCGAATATGGCCTCACGGTCTTGCAGGCGAAACTTCAATGCATCCGGCGCAAACAACAAAGAGAGCGCCATGGCCACCCGGTCGCCCCGCTGCACACCCTGCGCGACCAGTACGCTGGAGAGGCGGTTGGCCTGCTCCTGCAGCATGGCGTATGAGAAAAAATGTCACTAGCCCCCGAAAAATATGACTTAATTACTATGTTTTCAGTAGCATTTGGCAGTGCAACCCAGCGTGCGCAGCACACCTGGGCAATGCTGAAGTGTGCGGGTAGACAACTACTGGTTCCCCGGCTACATGGCCGATCTGGACTTTTTGCTGGACCACTATTCACCCGACCGACCCGTCAACCTGGTTGGCAACAGCCTGGGCGGCAATGCGATGATGTTGTATGGCGGTGTGCGCCCCGAGCGCATCAAGAATTTGCCCAATGTGGAGATCGGTTTCATACCCGATGCGGGGCACATGATGCACCACGACCAGCATGAGGGCTGGGGTGCGTGGCCTCTCCTACAATTTGGGTCAAACACTCAGCAACCGAAAGAAATCATGTCACGTTCAATCCTCACGAGCCTGGCCCTGTTAGCCGCCTTGGCCACCACCGCCTGCACCCGTATCGAAACAGGCGAGGTAGGTTTGCGCATCAATTTTGACAAAACCACCGATCCGACCGAGCGTTTGCCCGGGTCGTTTAACCAAACTTTGGTTGGCGAAATTATCACCTTCAAGATTCAGGACGTGGCCGTGTCGGTAGACAACATGACGCCGCTGGCCTCAGACAACTCCACGATCAAAGACTTTGACATGACGGTGGTGTACAACGTGAACCCGACCGCGGTTTCCGAGCTATGGACGACCAAGAACAAGACGTTCCACGGACTTTCCGAAAAGGGCGGCGATATTTTGCTGATGCAGAACTATGTTGCGCTGAGTGCCCGCAACGCAGCCTACAAGGTCGCACGTGGTTATGAGTCTCTCAAAATGGCCGACAACCGACCGCTTATCGAGCAGCAAATTCGCGAAAACATCATCAAGACGCTTACCGAGGAAAAACTCGGTGACAAGATCACCGTGTCCCAAGTACAGGGCAATTGCATTTACCCCCGAGCCTGCAGCCCCAACAGAGATTCCCTGTAACCGGGGATGCGGTCAGCAGTTTTGCGGCGACTTCGCAGGCTGCGTTTGAGGTACTGCTGGTCTTGACGCAGCAGCGTCAACGCGAAC
>CAZBKX010000032.1:0-2959 GCA_964492535.1 uncultured Rhodoferax sp.
GCTCTGCTTGATAACCACGAGCCCATCATGATCCGACTGACTGAACTTAAACTCCCCTTGTCTGCCCTGCCGGTAGACGCCCGCCGCGCAGCCGACACCGCCTCTGAAACAGAAGCTGATCGCCTCCCAACGCCGCACCCCATCGCCGCATTGACCCAATTGGTCACCCAGGCTCTGGGTGTGACAGAGGCGGCCATTGCCGAACTGAAAGTCTTCAAACGCAGCTTCGATGCGCGCCAGCCGGAGCTGCTGGCGGTCTACATTGTGGATCTGACGCTGCACGACCCCAGCCTGATGGATGGCCTGCTGGCGCGCCACGCCTGGCACCCGCATATCGCTCGCACCCCTGACATGGGTTACCACTTGGTGACCCACGCCCCCGCCAACCTGGCCCTGCGCCCGATCGTGGTGGGCTTTGGCCCTTGTGGCATTTTTGCGGCGCTGCTGCTGGCGCAAATAGGCTTCAGGCCCATCGTGCTGGAGCGAGGTAAAAAAGTGCGTGAGCGCACCAAAGACACCTGGGGGCTGTGGCGCAAACATGTGCTCAACCCCGAATCCAACGTCCAGTTTGGCGAAGGCGGTGCCGGCACATTTTCTGACGGCAAGCTATGGAGCCAGATCAAGGACCCGCGCTTTTTGGGCCGCAAGGTCATGGATGAGTTTGTCAAGGCCGGCGCGCCTGCCGAGATTCTGGTGGAGGCGCACCCGCACATCGGCACCTTCAAACTGGTGAAGGTGGTGGAGAACATGCGCGAGCAGATCATCGCGCTGGGTGGCGAGATCCGCTTTGAGCAACGGGTGTCTGACCTGCACATTGAAAACGGTCCTGACGGGCGCCGGGTGCGCGGAGTGACCGTGATCCATCTGGCCACTGGCCAGGTGGAAGAATTGCGGGCCGACCGGGTGATCATGGCCTTGGGCCACAGTTCGCGCGACACCTGCGCCATGCTGTACCAGCGCGGTGTGGCCATGGAAGCCAAGCCGTTCTCGATTGGATTTCGCATCGAACACCCCCAAAGCGTGATTGACCGCGCCCGCTGGGGTCGCCATGCCGGCCACCCCAGCCTGGGTGCGGCCGACTACAAGCTGGTACACCACGCCAGCAACGGACGCTCGGTTTACAGCTTTTGCATGTGCCCGGGCGGCACCGTGGTGGCTGCGACCTCGGAGCCCGGCCGCGTGGTCACCAACGGCATGAGCCAGTACTCTCGCAACGAGCGCAACGCCAATGCGGGCATCGTAGTAGGCATTGACCCCCAGGACTACCCCACCGCTACTGACGCTTTTCACACCGCTTTGGGCGACCACGTCGAGAGCCAGCCCCTGGCAGGCCGTCCGCATCACCCGCTGGCGGGCATCGTGCTGCAACGCCAGCTTGAATCCCACGCCTACGTCATGGGTGGGTCGGACTACAACGCCCCGGGGCAACTGGTGGGCGATTTTTTGGCGGGCAAGGCCTCAAGCCAGCTGGGCGACGTGGAGCCCTCGTACAAGCCTGGCGTCACCCTGGGCGACCTGGCCCCCGCCCTGCCCGGCTATGCGATTGAAGCCATTCGCGAAGCGCTGCCTGCGTTTGCCCGCAAGATCCGGGGGTTCGACATGCCGGACGCCGTGCTGACCGGGGTAGAAACCCGCACCTCGTCGCCCTTGAAAATTCCCCGCGGGGATGATTTCCAGAGCACCAACACCCGGGGTTTGTACCCCGCCGGTGAAGGCGCCAGCTACGCTGGCGGCATCTTGTCCGCGGGTGTGGATGGCATTAAAGTGGCCGAGGCGCTGGCGCAAAGCTTGGCAAGCTGAGAGGTTGATTGGCTTCTGACAAGTCTCTTGAATGCGAAATAAAGTTATCAAAACCTGTCCAGGGGCGTCCTACGAAACCACTCCCAAAAGTTGTCAGAGTCCTTGATGTGATCAAAATCCAATGCGAAGATGATCATGAAGCTCTTGTTGCTGGGGTCCAAGTAAAAACGTTGCCCGTAATTTCCCAGTCCTGCAAACCAGCTGCCGGTTTTTTCGTTTCGCACCCATGCTTGGTAGCCATAGCGGCCGAAATTTTCATTTTCATCCTTGCCCACGGCCACGGTGTCCGTGCGCATCTTTTCTATCCAATCAGCAGGAATAACCGATTCTCCACGTGCTACACCGCCATTCACGATGGCATTTGCCAAAAGTGAATAGTCGGGCAAAGTGGCGTAGAAGCTGCTTGCGCCAGAGGTTAGATCAGGATTTTTCCAGGGACCAAGCCAAGCCGCCCGGCCCGTAGGCCCAAGCTTTTTCCAGACGTGATCCTCAAAAAACCGTCGCAAGGGCATCCCGGTTTTTTCCGTAATCAGCATACTGATGCTGTCGGAGCAGTGCGGGTCATAGGCGAATTCTTGGCCAGGCGTAGTTGGTTCAAGTTCTTTGAAATACTCGTACAAGTCTCGCCCGCCTTTGGCTGGCGCGGCATACTTCACTGCTGCGTACTTGCCCGCACTGCCTTGTGCTCCATCGTCGACCCATTTGAATTTATGCCCACACTGCATCTGGAGGGCTTGGCGAACAGTTGACTCACCAACCGCAGATCCTTGCAAACGAGGGACGATACTGGCCATTTTGGAATCCAGAACAACAGCGTTCCCTTGCTGAATAGCAACCCCAAGGGTCAAACCAGTGATGACCTTGGCAATAGACTGACTGTCGAACATCGACGAGGCGGACGTACCGAAGTTATATTGCTCAAAGACAATTTTTCCGTCTTTACCGAGCGCCATCGCCATGATCGCGTGTTTCTTCAGTAGATCGGACGGATCATTGAAGAATCCGAATTTGACAGGGGCTTTGGGCAACCTCGCACCGCCGGGATTCGGCTCCATCCATACCTTTTTTTCCGCAAACAAGGCCTGAAGAGCGCGCCCATCCAGGGCGGCCAGACGATTGGGGGGATTCACGCGAAGCGGCCAGCCAGCCTCGTAGGGAG
>CAZBKX010000033.1:0-4885 GCA_964492535.1 uncultured Rhodoferax sp.
ACCCCTATCGCGACTGCCTGTGCAGGCGGTTCAGTCCAACATGGTTTATCAGCCGCGGGAGGTGTTCTTGGTTTCTACAAACATGGCAGCGCGGCGGATAAACGCTAATCGTTAGATTCTTTCTTTCACCCTTCAATGGATCTCATATGAACCCTCTCGACATCAAGAAACTTCCGTTTTCATCCAAGGTGCGTATCTGCTGGGGCTTTTTTTGGCGGGGCATCGTCGCCACCCTGGGTTCCGCACTTTGCGGCGGTCTGCTCGGCGGGATCGCCGGATTCATTCTCGGCTTCGCTGGCCTTCACACGGCCGCACCTGCCGTTGGCGGCGCGTTGGGAGCGATCGCTGGTGCCTTTTTCCTTTATCTGCTCGTGCTCTGGCTTCTGTCTTCACGACTCGGAAGCTTTAGGCTAGCTCTTATTCATGCCGATGAAAGAATCTAACATTTCGCTCGTCGCGGACACCCAGCATCAGAATGCCGCTTCGCGGCGCGGGCTGTGCGCCGTACAGCGCCGACGTTGGGTGCTTTTGAAATCAGTAGTGAAATCTCAACTGTGCGATCTCGAGTGCATCCTCGGTCACGCGGTAAACCATTCGGTGTTCATCGGTGATGCGGCGTGACCAAAAGCCTGAAAGGGCGTGTTTCAGTGGCTCTGGCTTGCCTACTCCAGCAAATGGGTCGCGCTGCACTTCCTTGATCAGCTTGTTGATTCGCTCCACCATTTTTCGTTCTTGCTTTTGCCAATGCAGGTAGTCTTCCCATGCTTCATCTGAGAACGTCAGCTTCACTCGGCAAGCTCCCGCGGGGTTCCCTTGCCAGCGTTGAGCTGTGCAATCGAGCCCAGCAGGCGTCGGGCATTGGCTGGGCTACGCAGCAGGTACGCGGTCTCCTCCAGCGCTTTGTAGTCTTCCAGCGAGAGCATGACAACGGCCTTCTCGCCGTTGCGGGTAATGATCAAAGGTTCGTGGTCGCTGCAGACTCGGTCCATCGTGCTGGCCAGGTTGGCTCGCGCCGAGGAGTAGGTGATCGCATCCATGGTGTTGCTCCAATATGTACGCTTTATTGTACATTCATGAAGCCTTTCATGCTCACCGATCTCAAGGCCCCCAACCCTTCCATCGAGGGGGCGCTTTCCGGCCTACGGCCTCCAAGCGCCGCTCATGTCAAACGTTGCCTTCACATGAAAACAATTTTTTCTTTCGCAGCCGCGCTTCTTCTAATTTCAGTAAGCCCGGGGGCTATTTCCGCGCCTCCTGAACTATCCAAAAACGCTGCTGCCTCCACCATTGTGATGAGCGGCGAGTTTGGATTGTTCAATCTCTCTGATCCGAGTAAACCAAGCTTTGTCCCATCTGCTTCAGTTCCACTCGTTCCGGATCAAGCATATGGGTGGATCATTCGCGTTCGCACAGATAAGGCAAAAATCAAGTGGCGGGAGGAATTCACTCTTCCAGTCAAGCCTATGACTTGGGGCGTAGCTGAACCAGTGGGAACACGGTCTGTTTCAAATGACGGACGAACTTCTGTGACTGAGCGCGAAGTCTCACCTGATCGAGGTCTGATCTTCAATTTTTGGTCCGTCGCACCAGGAGACCCAAAAGGTAGATACATCATTCGTGTTTTCATAGATGGTTCCCTGGCTAAGGCCTTCGAGTTTGAAGTGAAATGAAAGCTGACTTGTCAATCGACACGGACCCACAACAGCAGGAGGCGGCTTCGCCGCAAGGTGTTTTGGCCCGGCCATTTTCACGTTAATTTTCACCGCGTTGGGTGTTGAGGTGGCGATAGCTTGCGATTGCAAGGCCATGTTTTCGTATATACAATAATCACATGCGCGTCTCCTACGACCTCTCCAAACGTGAAAAGGCTTTGGCAGATCGTGGATTGGATTTTGAAGATGCGGTTGTCGTGTTCGATGGCCTGACAGTCGAAGTTGAAGATATGCGCAAGGACTATGGTGAAAAGCGGATCATTTGTTACGGCCTACTGGCCGGACGCATGGTGGTTGTCGGCTACACCCCGCGTGGCTCGGTGCGCCACATTTTTAGTATGCGAAAGGCAAATGATCGTGAACAAACACGCCTCGCCCCGTACTTTGGGCTCTGATCTTGCGCGTGTAGATGCGCATGTTGTAAAGCCTGTGGAATACAAAGAGTTGCCAGAACTCACCGATGACCTACTTAGTCGTGCTGTGGTTAAAAAAGGTGGCCGCCCCAAGTCCGCAAGTCCCAGGCAACTTATTTCTTTGCGTTTGCCGGTGGATGTCATTTCCAAGTGGCGAGCCAGTGGGCCTGGCTGGCAAACTCGCATGGCAGAACGTCTTGCTCGGGCTCATGTAGTGCGGGCAAGTAATGAAATTTAACAATTTGCTCGTCACGGACACGCAGCCAAAGGTTGCCGCTTCGCGGCGAATGTTGCGTGCCGGGCAGAGCCAACGTTAGACAGTGCAATGACGCTATCACCCGCAGAAAAACAAACACTGATTGGCCCACTGGTGGTTGGATGTCTTCTGGGCGCTTTCTGCGCCTACGCCGTGTTCGCGAGTGAGTACAAGCTCCAAAACGGAGATTTCATTGATGGGTGGCTAACTGCGGCCGAGGCAGTCGTTGCATTTTTGGTGGCCGTTGTTTCCACTGTCGGCCTGCTTGGCGTCCTGCCAATTGCGGTCCACATATGGCGGGCTAAGAGCGGTGGCAATGTCCAACATGGTTTATCAGCCGCGGGAGGTGTTCTTGGTGTCTACAAACATTGCAGCGCGGCGGATAAACGCTAATCGTTGGCATCGCAAATAGGAAGCCCTCTATGCACCCGATAGGTAGCACTCACGCAGGCTTTTGGCGCAGATTCATTGCGACAATGATCGACGCGCTTTTGATCCTGATTATTACCCTGCCGATAATGACTATCGTTTATGGCTGGTCATATTTCGACGACACGACAGGTCTAATTGCCGGCCCGGTCGACTTCCTCGTCTCTTGGGTCTTACCTGGGGCTGCAAGCATTTGGTTCCTGCTCCGGTTCCGTGCCACCCCGGGAAAGCTGGTGGTTGAAGCGTATGTTGTCGACGCAAAGACTGGCGAATCGATGACATTCAGACAAGCCGTTCTCCGGTATTTCGCCTCCTGGATATCTCTACTCCCTCTCGGAATGGGATTTCTCTGGATCGCGATTGACCCAAAGAAGCAGGGCTGGCACGACAAAATTGCCGGCACGGTGGTTTTTCATAAGCCCACCGCATAAGCGATGCCTAACTCGAACGTATCGTGGCCATTCACTCGCAAATCCCCAACACC
Source organism: uncultured Rhodoferax sp. (assembly GCA_964492535.1). Lineage (GTDB taxonomy): Bacteria > Pseudomonadota > Gammaproteobacteria > Burkholderiales > Burkholderiaceae_C > Rhodoferax. The sequence goes on from CAZBKX010000033.1 coordinate 3,295, forward strand.
CATCTGGTCATGCACGGCTCCAGCAGCGCGCCGCAAGAGTGGCTGCAAGTCATTCGGCAGTTTGGTGGCGACATCAAGGAGACCTACGGCGTGCCGGTCGAATAAATCCAGCGCGGCATCCAGAGCGGTGTGCGCAAGATCAATACCGATACCGATACCGATACCGATACCGATACCGATACCGATACCGATACCGATACCGACATTCGCCTGGCCTTGATCGGCGCCATGCGCCAGGTTTTTGCTATCCAGACCAGCGAGTTCGCCCCCCGGCAAGGCGCTGGTGGCCGCCAACAACACTGCGCGCGGCATCGTGCAAGCCCGGTTTGAGGCGTTTGGCTGACACGCGGGGCACGCTTACAGCATCAAGCCGGTGGTCTTGGAGATGATGGCCAGGCGCTACGGTTAACTCAGCAGTTGTGACGATTGAAATGGCCGCCCCTGTGGTTTTCAGGGGGGCATTTTATTGTCTGAAGGGGTGCTGAATGGGTTTGATGCTGATGACCAGGTTGGGTCCGTTGTGTCGGATCACTTGACACCTGCAATTGAATTTATAAATATGTTGAAGCAAATCAATGACTTGCAAAATGGCACACATTTTGCAAAAAAAGCGCGGCGGAGGTGGCGCGGCAAAAAAAATCAGGCTGGCGCAACGGCTGACGCGGGAACCCGGACCCACCGGGCTTTACGTTAATCTCAAAGGACTCGCATCATGAAACTCAAATCTTTGGCCTTCACGGCCACGGTTGCAGCAGCAGCCCTCACGGCAGGTTTGGCGCAGGCGGCCACGGTTTCCCTGACAAATATCCTCGCCACATGGTACGGCGGCGCGCCTGCCGCGAACGTGACTTACTCGGGCAATGCAAGCGCAGCGCCACAGGCGAGTTGGGGCGTGCCGGCATCTGGTGCGGGGCAGAGCGGTTACAAATTCGTGGTGGATAACGATCCCCTGAACTTTCTCGTGCCGCCATCACCCTCGCTGACGCAGGTCATTGGCACGTTTACGCATCTGAACAACCCCATTGCTGCAGGTACCAGCATCACGGGCGTCAACCTCCGAATTACCGCCGATGTGGCGGTTGACGGCAATCCTGTTGCCGGGGGCAATGTGGAGTTCAACACGAATTTCACCCACAGTGAAACATCCAATGGAGCAGTGCCTTGCGCTGACGGTGGTGTGAATGGTGTCGGCGTTAACGTGAATGGTTGTGCTGACCTCGTGATGGCCAATTTCTCGCCCCTTTCAGAGAGCTTTTTGATTGGCGCTGATTTGTACACATTGAAGGTGCTTGGCTTCTCGCTAACTGCGGATGGCTTGAATCCATTCACCTCGTTCTGGACAACTGAAGTCGCTGACAACCATGCCTTTCTACTGGCCAATGTAGAGAGGACCACAGTCCCTGAGCCCGGTAGTCTGGCCTTGTTGGGTCTGGGCCTGATGGGTTTGGTCACCCTGCGTCGCGGGAAGCAGCCAGGTCAAGTTTGAACGCCAGGCAGGTCGGGCAGCATCCGATGTCTGCCCTTTGGGGCTATCGAAGCAAAAGCACCTTGGCCGCTTCGATGCGCAGATGGAGTTCCACGGCCTTGTCGT
>CAZBKX010000034.1:0-4991 GCA_964492535.1 uncultured Rhodoferax sp.
CGGACAAACATTCAATTGGTCACTTCTTCCACAAAACGTCAACGCTCACCTCGTCTTGAGTGGTGGGTTGAATGCTGCCAACGTCACCGATGGCATTCTGCAGGTACGCCCGCGTTGTAAAACGCTGGCAGTCGATGTCAGCTCGGGAGTCGAAGTTTCCGGCCCGGGCAACAAAGGCATCAAGGACCCCGAAAAGATCAACCAGTTTGTCGCCGCCGTTCGCGCCGCAGACCAACAACTTGCAGAAATGTCACGCCATGTTTGAATACCAACAACCCGATACGCGCGGCCACTTTGGCAGGTATGGTGGCAGCTTTGTCTCTGAGACACTGACCCACGCCATCAATGAACTCAAGGCCGCCTACGCGCAGTACCAGTTTGACCCGGCCTTTGTCGCTGAATTCAACTATGAATTAGCTCATTTTGTGGGCCGTCCCTCGCCCATCTACCATGCCGTGCGCATGAGCCGCGAGCAAGGCGGTGCGCAGATTTTCCTCAAGCGCGAAGATCTGAACCACACCGGCGCCCACAAGATCAACAACACCATTGGCCAAGCCATGCTGGCCAAGCGCATGGACAAGCCCCGTGTGATCGCCGAAACTGGCGCCGGCCAGCACGGCGTGGCCACCGCCACCATCTGCGCCCGCTACGGGCTGGAATGCGTGGTCTACATGGGCAGTGAAGACGTCAAACGCCAAAGCCCGAACGTCTACCGCATGAAGCTGCTGGGCGCCACCGTGGTGCCGGTGGAGTCCGGCAGCAAGACGCTGAAAGACGCGCTGAACGAAGCCATGCGCGACTGGGTGGCCAACGTGGACAACACCTTCTACATCATTGGCACTGTGGCAGGCCCCCACCCCTACCCCATGATGGTGCGTGATTTCCAGAGCGTCATTGGCAAGGAATGCCTGGTGCAAATGCCAGACATGTTGGCTGCAGCCGGCTGCAAGACTAATCAGCCTGATGCCGTCTTGGCCTGCGTGGGCGGTGGGTCGAACGCCATGGGCATCTTCCACCCCTATATTGCCCACGAAGGCACGCGTCTGATTGGCGTGGAAGCCGCCGGCGAAGGCCTAGACACAGGCAAACACTCAGCCTCGTTGCAGCTGGGCAGCCCGGGCGTGCTGCACGGCAACCGCACCTATGTGCTCCAGGACGACAACGGCCAGGTGACCGAGACCCACAGCATCAGCGCCGGCCTGGATTACCCCGGCGTGGGCCCCGAGCATGCGTTTCTGAAAGACATTGGCCGTGCCGAATATGTTGGCATTACCGACACCGAAGCGCTCGATGCGTTTCACTACCTGTGTCGTACGGAAGGCATCATTCCGGCCCTGGAATCCAGCCATGCCGTGGCTTACGCCATGAAACTGGCCAAGACCATGCGGCCGGACCAGTCGGTTCTGGTCAACCTGTCCGGGCGCGGCGACAAAGACATTGGCACGGTCGCCGATCTCAGCAACGCCGACTTTTACTGCCGCCCCAGCTGTAAAGGGCAATCGGTCAAAGGCGGTGCCGAGCAGATCATCAAACTGGTGGGCGCCTCGGACGCCTTATCCAGCGCAGGAGCACGCGCATGAGCCGCATTGCTGACACCTTCGACGGACTCAAAGCGACCGGCCGAAAAGCGCTCATTCCTTATGTCACTGCAGGATTTCCGTTCCCTGATGTCACACCGGAGTTGATGCATGCCTTCGTCGAGGGCGGAGCCGACGTGATCGAGCTGGGCGTGCCTTTCTCCGACCCCAGTGCTGATGGCCCGGTGATTCAAAAAGCCGGAGACAAGGCCCTGGCCGCCGGCATTGGCATGGTGCAGGTGCTTGACATGGTGCGCAACTTTCGCATCCGTAACATCACCACGCCCGTCGTCTTGATGGGGTATGCCAACCCGGTGGAGCGCTACAACCAGAAGCACAAACGCACTGATGCGCACAGCGCCTTTGTGGTGGATGCCGCTGAAGCCGGCGTGGACGGTGTGTTGATCGTCGACTACCCGCCAGAAGAATGCGTGGAATTTGCCGCCGAGCTGAAAAGCCACGGCATGGACCTGATCTTCTTGCTGGCACCCACCAGCACCGACGCACGCATGGAACAGGTGGCCGCCGTGGCCAGCGGCTACGTGTATTACGTGTCGCTCAAAGGGGTGACCGGCTCCGGCGCCCTGGATACCGGCGCCGTGGAGGCCATGCTGCCCCGCATTCGCCAGCACGTGAGCGTGCCGGTGGGCGTGGGTTTTGGCATTCGGGATGCTGCCACCGCCAAAACCATCGGCAAGGTGGCCGATGCCGTGGTTATTGGCAGCAAAATCATTCAGCTGATTGACGAGCAGCCCCGCGATCAAGTCGCGCCGGTGGCCCGGGATTTTCTGCGCGACATCCGCACCGCCCTGGATTCATAATCCGGAACGCTTGCAACACACCAAGGACACGCCCATGAGTTGGCTCGAAAAACTTCTGCCCCCCAAAATTCAGCACACCGACCCGGCCGAGCGCCGCGCCATACCCGAAGGGCTGTGGATCAAGTGCCCCAGCTGTGAAAGCGTGCTGTACAAGACCGATCTGGAACAAAACCAGAACGTGTGCCCCACCTGCGGCCACCATCACCGCATAGGCGCCCGGGCGCGCCTGAATGTGTTTCTGGACAACGAAGGCCGGTTCGAGCTCGGGCAGGAAGTGCTCCCTGTGGACGCCCTCAAGTTCAAGGACAGCCGCAAATACCCCGAGCGCCTCAAAGAAGCCCTGGAGAACACCGGCGAGACCGACGCACTGGTCGTCATGGGTGGTGCAGTGCACGGCATTGGCTTGGTGGCTGCGTGTTTTGAATTCGACTTTATGGGCGGCAGCATGGGTTCAGTCGTGGGCGAGCGCTTTGTGCGTGGCGTTCACGCCGCCATTGAACAAAAAGTGCCCTTTATCTGCTTCACCTCCACAGGCGGCGCGCGCATGCAGGAGGGCTTGCTGAGCCTGATGCAAATGGCCAAGACCAATGCCGCACTGACCCGCCTTGCGAAAAAAGGCTTGCCCTACATCAGCGTACTGACGGACCCCACCATGGGGGGCGTGAGCGCCGGTTTTGCGTTTTTGGGCGATGTCGTGATTGCCGAACCCAAGGCATTGATCGGTTTTGCCGGGCCGCGCGTGATTGAATCGACCGTGCGGGTCAAGCTGCCCGAGGGCTTTCAACGGGCCGAGTTCTTGCAGACCAAAGGCGCGATTGACTTTATTTGTGACCGCCGGGAGCTGCGCAAAACCGTGGCCAGCACCTTGGCCATGCTGCAACGCCAGCCTGCAGACGCAGTCAGTTAAGGTTCAGAGCGCCAGCAGGGCCACGCCCTGCAGGTGGCCCAGCACGATGGACGCCACCCGTAAGAGCACCAGCAGCACCAGGGGTGAGAGATCGATGCCCCCCACCAGCGGCACTGCGCGCCGAATGGGCGTGAGCGGTGGCGCCACCAGGCGCTCAATCAGGTCGGCCATGGGTGATTGGGTTTGCACCCAGGACAGCACGGCGTACACAATCACCAAGCCAGTCATGCCCGAAATCGCCATGCGCAGTACACCAAAGGCGGCCAACACCGGCACGGCAAACAGACCATCACCCGCGCCCGAGATCGCCCACAACAACACAAACTGCGCCAACTGAAGCAAAAAAGCCCCCACCAAGCTGGCCAGATCCCAGCGGCCCACCGCAGGGATCACACGCCGCAGCGGCAACACCAGCCAGTCAGTCAATGCAAACAAAAATCTCCCCAGCGGGTTGCCGGAGCGGGCCGACATGGGAATGCGCTGGTACTGCATGTACAGGCGCAACAGACAAGCGCCGGCCAGCACGCCAACAGCCACTTCGAGCAAGAGTGAAAAAATTTGGTACAGCATGGCACAGGTGTTTAAAAGTTACCGGATCATAGCGACCACTCCCGGCCACTTAAAATCGGGGGTGACGGCCACATAGCCTGCCTGCCACCCGATCTCATTTTTGCACCTCAACCTATTACAGCGCCCCCATGTCAGACCAACACACCGCTTCCGCCCCCGTTGATGAAAACCAGTTGATCCTGGAGCGCCGCGAGAAGCTCAAGGCCATCCGCCAGCAGCAGGCCGAGGGCAAGGGGGTGGCTTTCCCCAATGATTTCAAGCCCGCGGACCACGCCGCCGACTTGTTTGCCGCACATGCCGGCCAAACCCCTGACGGCCTGGTCGAACAGCGCGCTATGGCCAAAGTGGCGGGGCGCATGATGCTCAAACGCGTCATGGGCAAAGCCAGCTTCTGCACTCTGCAAGACAGCACCGGGCGAATCCAGATCTACATCAAGGGCGAAGACATCGGCACCGAGCTGTACGACAGCTTCAAACACTGGGACCTGGGCGACATCGTGGCCGCCGAGGGCACCATGTTCAAAACCAAGACCGGCGAGTTGTCGATTCACGCCACGTCGATTCGCCTGCTGACCAAAAGCCTGCGCCCCATGCCAGACAAGTTTCACGGCATCAACGACCAGGAAGTCAAGTACCGCCAGCGCTATGTGGACCTGATGATGGACGAAGAAGCCCGCAAGCGCTTCACGGCGCGCAGCAAGGCGGTCAGCGGCATCCGCGAGTTCATGGTGGCGCACCAGTTTCTGGAAGTGGAGACGCCCATGCTGCACCCCATTCCGGGCGGCGCCAACGCGAAACCCTTCACCACGCACCACAATGCGTTGGACCAGCAGATGTTTTTGCGCATTGCGCCCGAGCTGTACTTAAAGCGCCTGATAGTGGGCGGGTTCGATCGCGTCTTCGAGATCAACCGCAGCTTTCGCAACGAAGGCATCTCGGTGCGCCACAACCCCGAATTCACCATGATGGAGTTCTACGCAGCGTACTGGGATTACCAGGACCTGATGACCTTCACCGAGGCCTTGATTCGCGATGCTGCGCAAAAAGCCGTGGGCACGCTGCAACTCACCTACGGCGGCAAGCCCGTTGATTTGACCCAACCGTTCGAGCGCCTGA
>CAZBKX010000035.1:0-2665 GCA_964492535.1 uncultured Rhodoferax sp.
CCATCCAGCGCTTCACGCACCTGCATGCGCCAGCCTGCGCGCCACATGAGCGCCACCTCGCCCGAGCCGGCATGCAGGCGCCGCCCTGCGTCGGCCAACGTGGGTTCGCCCCGCACATGCGCGTTCACCAGACTGACCACCGGCCACGGGCTTTGCAGCGCGGCGCAACCGGGCGCCAGCTGCAAGCGCACGTCGCCCGGGTCGGGCTGGGTCAGCAGGGCCAGGCTGGCGTAATCCGCCACGCCATCGGCAGCGGTGGCGCCCACGTGCAGGACCCACTCCACACGGGCCACGTCCGCCAGGTAAGGCTCACCCGCCAGCTGCTCGCTGGCGCGCACAAACCCGGGCAACTTGTCGCCCCATTGCGCAAGGTCCCCGCACACGGGCGGATGGGCATGCCAATAGGCCCGTGCCAACGCACCCATACTCTGGGCACCCAGCAATTGGGTCAGTACCGGGTAGGCCGCCTGCAAAGCCCGCCCGGCCACTGCGTGCGCGTTGGATTTATAGGCTTTTAGCCCTCTGGCCGGCGTGTTTATTGAACCACCACCATCATTTTCAATAGCATCCTCTGCCGACAACAAGAACAGCGCCTCCAGCAGGGCCTGCTGCTGCGCAGCCAACCCGCTCATGCGCACCCACGCTGCGCCACAGCGCTCAGATCGCGGGCACGCGCGGCCTCCTCCAGCAACACATCCAGCGCGGGCACGTCCGTGTCCCATTCAATCAGGGTGGGCAACGGCCCGAAACGGGTCACGGCGTGCTGGTAAATCTGCCACACCTCCGGGCACACCCGGCTGCCATGCTCATCAATCACGATCTCGCCATCGGCATCCTTCACATGGCAGTGGCCGGCAAGGTGAAGTTCGCCCACATCGTCCGGGTTGAGCGCGTCGAGCCATCTCAGGCAATGTTGCAGCGGGTCGCCGGTGAGGCCGTTGATGCGGGCATTAAGCACATTCACGTAAATGTTGTTGACGTCCACCAGCAATTGGCAGCCCGTGCGGCGGGCCAACAAAGTCAAAAATTCGGCCTCCTCCAGCGCGGTCTCTTCGGGAGGCGTGTCCAAAGAAAGATAGCTGGAGAGGTTCTCCACCATAAAGCGCCGCTGCAACCGGTCTTGCACCCGCTGCACATTGGCGCACAGCACATCCAGCGCCTCGGGGCTAAAGGGAATCGGCAGCAGGTCAGCCGCATGCACGGCCCGCCCGCCCACTTGCCCCCGGGCGAAGCTGGCATGGTCACTCACCCGCACCGGCTCCATGCGCTGCACCAGCCGCGCCAGTTGGTCCAGGTGCCATGGGTCAAGGCCGGCCGCCGAGCCCAGTGACAAACCGACACCGTGCAAGCTCACAGGATAGATCTCACGGGCCCGCCCTAAAACGGCCAGCGGCGCGCCGCCATCGGCAAAGAAGTTCTCGGAGTGGACTTCAAGGAACGCCAGCGGGGGCTGGCGCTCCAGCACCTCGTCGTAGTGCGCATGGCGCCAACCGATACCCACGTCGCCCACCTGAGCTCGATGGGTGCCGGTCAGCCCGTCAGACATGGGAAAAGACACAACTCAGGAAAGCAGGGCTGGCAATCAGCTCTTGGAGACTGCCTTCGCTTCGTCTTGTGAGAGGCCTTTGAGATCTTTGCAAGTGCCTTTGGCCACATATTTCCATTCGCCCTTGTCCATGTCCACCTTGGACTGGCCCGCGCACGAATGGGTGCCGGCGATGTTGGCGCAGTCGTTTTGTCCCGCCTTGGCAATGCCGTAGCATTTTTCCTTGGCCTGGGCGGCGGCGGGAAGCGATACAAATGTCATGGACATCAGGGAAGCGGCGGCGGCGGCCATCAGGGCACGTTGATTCATGTTGAATACTCCAGCGGGTCGATGAATTGATATTAAACCAGCCAGCTCGAGGCTCTTGAACGGCTCATGAATCAGCTGGTTGTGGTTCAGTCCGCTGACCTGTGACTTTCTTACAAGCGCCGCCCGGTTTGCCGCCAGAAAATTGCCGGTCAGGCCAAACAAGCGCCTTACACTGCCAACGCCATCATGACCACCACCAGCCCACCCCCCTTTGAAATACAACTGATCAGCCACCGCGACTACTTGCTGCGCTTTGCGCGCCTCCAGTTGAGAAACGACGCCTGGGCCGAAGACGCCGTGTCCGAGACCGTCCTGGCAGCCCTGGCCAAACCCCAAGCCTTTGAAAACCGCTCGCAACTCAAAACCTGGCTGGTCGGCATCCTGAAACACAAGGTCATCGACGCACTGCGCCATCACAGTCGTGAGATCAGCGGCCTGGGCACCACTGAAGACGATGACAGCGACCCACTGGAGCACATGCAATTCAAGGCGGACGGACACTTCTCCCAGGCGCCTGCCGATTGGGGCAACCCCGAACAACAGTTCAGCAGCCAGCAGTTCTTTCAAGTGCTGGCCGCCCGCGGTGGATGAAATACCACTGAGCGCCGCCGCCCGTTGTTCTCCCCGCAGGGTGTCGGCAGCGGTGAGGGCCACCGCGGCCACATCTCCGAGGGTGAGACCGCCGCCGAGGGGCACCGCCCGCACCGCGTCCAGGGAGCCGGTGGCGGAGGAGACCCGCACCGGGAACTGGGTGCCGTCGATGGCCACCCCGCCCACCGGAACCGACAGGTTGGCCGCCGCCAGCGCCTG
>CAZBKX010000036.1:0-2018 GCA_964492535.1 uncultured Rhodoferax sp.
AAGCTTGCTCAGAGCGAATTGCGCCTTGATTTGTATGTCTCCCGTGGCTTCGGCAATCACTTCATCGATCAAGGTACGGGCGCCCTCGGCGTCACCGATCACCCGAAATTCTTCAGCCAGCGCCAAGGTGGTAACCAACGGGTCTTCATGGGTTTCGGCTTCCTGATCTGCCTGGGTGATCAGGCCGCTTGAGTCCACCAAGCCCAATGACGCGGACTCAGGGATGAAGGCTTGCGCTTGCACGTTGCCCGTGCGTGACAAATCCAGATCCAGATCCAAGGTAACAAAGGGCTGTAACTCCTGCCTCGTGGGACTGGGCTGCATGCTGACAGACGCGCCAGGGACCACCCGTCTGGGGCCCACAGTCCCTTTTGAAACAGGGATCTCTTCGAGAATCCAGGCCACGGAATGCAAGAACAAGAGGTCGCGAAAAGCCTCCAAATCAAATCCAGGGCTGCCACTGTTGTCGGGCTTCTGGAAAATGCAACTCTCCAACCAGTCAAAGATACCTGGCTTCGACCAGATTTCGGCGATGTGGGAGAGAACCTCCGGGTAAGCCTCCAGGTCAAGACTGCGGTTCTTGAAAAACGTGAACGCCGGAATCCGGCAGCAAAACAGCAACTCAAAGCTTTCCCGCAACTGCTGGAATTCGCCTTTCAGGCCCAGCGAATGAAACAGGGCGAGCAAATCAAGGTAGACGAACGGGTTGGCCTCTTCGCTTTCCTTGATCTCCCGCCTTAGCAACTGCGCGGCCCGTTCAGCCTGGCCCAGAGACACAAAAAACTCCGCCTGCTGACGGATGTCGAGCACGGCATCGGAATTGAGGTTGCGCTCAGTCCGGACCGCCGGAACCCCTTCTGGCTCGAGATCGGCCAATTTGGAGGCATGACCGGACAGGGCGCCGGTTGGCATGAAGTCTCTGAAAGCGGAGTCCGACATCTCGGTCATATCGACATTGACATCGAAGCCGGACCGTTTAAACTCAGGCTGAACAAATTCGGACTCGGAAGGATGTTGGGAATGGACCGAGGCGTGCCATTGGTTCGCCACCGGATCTGCTGCCTGTTCCTGTGGCACGATCTCGGCAACGCTCTTGACCGCCGGCACCAGTGGAGCCGGAGCAGCATCGCCCCACCACTCCTGGCCACCCTGGGCCTGACGCTGGCGCCGCCACAGCACGACCGCGACTGCCACCGCGAACAGACACAGCAGGGACAAGCCCATGAGCGCGTAGCTGGCCAGACTCGAAAAACCGCTTGACTCCGCTTTCTGCAGCCGAGCCTGCAAGTCACCCAAGCTGGCTTCATTCTTCGAGGCCATGAGGCGCAGACTTTTCAGCGACTCCTCCATGGCCTGGAGCTTCTGAATACTTTCCAGCGCGTCGGGCGGCGCCTCAAAAGTCATGCCGCCGTCCAGGTTGGCAATGCGATCAGAAAACAGGTCCAGGGGGTCCAGTTGCAAACGGGGCTGGCCCGCTGGCCGCTCCACCGGCCTCACGCTGTTGGTGGCCGCATTTTTGCTGGCTGGCGCAGACGACTTTGCTGGTACACGCTTGTTACGGGTGCTTTGAGGGTCGGCTGATTTGGGCGCCCGGGGACTGCTGATCACCTTGTCTACGGCACCCGCTGAAGCTGACAACCCAGCTGTCCCAACGACCGCCGGGACCGGGGCAGCAGCAACCGTGGTGGGCGACAGAATCGCAGCGCTTTGCGGCGCTGCGGGGGCAGCAAGCTCGCTGGGGAAGTCAGCCAGCAAGACATACCGGCGAGTTGTTTTTTGACCACAGCCAGTTCGCAGGTACACCGTCACCACAGGCTCGTCCACAGCAGTGGCGGAAAGCACTCGCACGTTGAGCATGTTGGGCTGGGCCGCGGGCTCAACCAGCACCTTCACCCGACCGGGGTCCTGGCGCGCGTCACCGTGAAACACATCGGCATCAAAACACAGGGATGCCGCTGCCTCCCCAGCGTCCATTTGCACGGCAATGCCCAGATCCAGCGATCTGCCGATCACCGCAG
>CAZBKX010000037.1:0-1537 GCA_964492535.1 uncultured Rhodoferax sp.
AAAATATAAAGCTCGCCGTCCAATCCGTCCTTGCCCCACTCGATGTCCATAGCCCGGCCGTAGTGCTGCTCAATGACCAGTGCATAAGCTGCCAGCTTTTCCACATCCGCGTCGGTCAGGGAATAGCGGTTACGCAATTCGGTCGGCACATCCGAGGTTTTCACCAGCTTGCCACTGACCGCTTTTTCCTCGGCGGTGGTGAATTGCATCTGGATCAGCTTGGAGCCCAGGCTGCGCCGGATCAAGGCACGCTTGCCCGCCTTGAGCATGGGCTTGTGCACGTAGAACTCATCCGGATTCACAGCGCCCTGCACCACCGTCTCGCCCAGCCCGTAGCTGGAAGTGATGAACACAACATCTTCAAAACCGGACTCGGTGTCGATCGTGAACATGACGCCGGCTGCGCCGACGTCGGAACGCACCATGCGCTGAATGCCTGCACTCAAGGCGACATGCTCGTGTGCAAAACCCTTGTGCACGCGGTAGCTGATGGCCCGGTCGTTGTAAAGGCTGGCGAACACTTCCTTGATTTTGTGCAGCACCTCTTCGATACCGATCACATTTAAAAACGTTTCCTGCTGGCCCGCAAAAGAGGCATCCGGCAAATCTTCGGCTGTGGCCGAGGAGCGCACTGCAAACGAGGCCGATGTGTTGTCAGCACTCAAGTTGACGAAAGCAGCACGGATGGCCTGCTCAAGATCTGAAGGGAAAGGCTGCACCTCAACCATGGCGCGAATTTCAGCACCGACGCGTGCCAGTGCTTTGACGTCCTCGGTGTCCAGGGTGCTCAAATGGGCGTTGATTCGGCCGGCGAGGTCCTCAAAAGCCAGAAACTCCCGGAAAGCGTGCGCTGTCGTTGCGAACCCTGTGGGAACCTTGACGCCGGATGGCAGATTGGAAATCATCTCGCCGAGGCTGGCGTTTTTACCGCCAACCGAATCGACGTCGGTCATTCTCAGGTTTTCAAACGGGACGACCAGATCGGTCGGGCCGAAAAGTGCAGACATGGGGAATCTCCAGAAGTTAAAAGCGGGGCATCGCAGGCGGCCAGACTTTCTGGTGATGAGGCCGTGCGCATGCAGACAATCTGACTTTGTCGTTGTTTTACAGGGTCAGAGGGGTGCATGGAAAAATTCGGTTAGATTGTCAATATTGTAGGTTGGGAAGCCACGCCCACCGTCATCCGGCCTTGCAGAAGGCTGAAGTCTTTTACGCCACAACCGGAGCACCTTCATGTCCAATCGCACTGTATTTTTTGTTTCTGATGGCACCGGCATCACGGCGGAAACTTTCGGTAACGCCATACTGGCCCAGTTTGAGACCACCACTCGGCACATTCGCCTACCCTTCGTGGACACGGTTGACAAAGCCCATCAGGCCGTACGTCAAATCAACCACGCGGGCACGGTGGACGGGAAAAAGCCCATCGTGTTCACCACCCTGGTCAACATGGAGGTGCTGAAAGTCATCACTGACGGCTGTCAGGGCATGCTGCTCGACATGTTTGGCACCTTTGTCCACCCGCTGGAGACAGAAC
>CAZBKX010000038.1:0-2048 GCA_964492535.1 uncultured Rhodoferax sp.
AGCAAAAAATGCATGAGTGGACATCATTTCTCCCCCTCGTCAATCAATATTTTTCAAATGCAATTGCCCTGTGTGGCCGGTCAGGCCAAGTCGCTGACGCCACCTTGCGTCATCAAAACCCACGGACACACTGCCGTCAGCCCATTCCACCACGGGTCTCTTAATCACGCCGGGGGAGGCCAGCATCAGGGCAATCGCCCCCGGCACATCCGTCACGCGTGCGCGAGTGGCATCGTCGAGCTTGCGCCAAGTAGTGCCTCGGGTATTGACCAAGGGCTCCCAGCCTAGAGCCCTCACCCAAGCGGCAAGTCGCTGCTCCGGTACGCCCTGTTTTTTGAAATCAACAAATTGATGGGCAGTCCCCTGAGTGTCCAGCCAGATGCGGGCCTTTTTGACAGTGTCACAGTTGGGAATGCCGTAAAGGGTGATCAAGTGGGGTTCCATGAGCGAGATCATGCCGTACTCGACGACAATATCGACGCTTATGACCACTCAACCCCACACTCTGAACGAATGGCTGTCCCACGCCGAACAATTGCACTCCAAAAGCATCGACATGGGATTGGACCGTGTGAAAGCAGTAGCGGCCCTCATGGGGTTGAAGTTTGCCTGCCCGGTGATCACCGTTGCGGGCACCAACGGGAAGGGCTCAACTTGCGCCATGCTGGAGTCCATTTTGCTGCAGTCGGGCTACCGGGTGGGTGTCTACACCTCACCGCACCTGGTGCATTTTGAAGAGCGTCTCAGACTCAACGGCGCGCCAGTGGAATCCGCAACGCTCGCAATTGCTTTTGGCGACGTCGAACGCATCCGGATTGAGGCCGGGGTATCTTTGACATATTTTGAATTTTCTACCTTGGCGATATTGGACGTGATGGCGCGGTCCGGTCTGGATGTCGCCATCCTGGAGGTGGGCTTGGGTGGGCGGCTGGACGCGGTCAACATCATCGACCCCGACTGCGCTGTGATTACCAGTGTTGATTTGGACCACATGGAGTTTCTGGGGTCAGACCGGGAAAGTATTGGCCGTGAAAAGGCTGGCATCATGCGCATTGGACGTCCTGTTGTGGTGAGTGACCCGATGCCGCCTCAGAGCGTGCTGGACCAAGCCAAGGAGATTGATGCTGATGTTTGGCGTTTTGGTGTGGACTTCAACGTGTCCGGAGACAAGCAGCAATGGGGCTGGGCCGGCCGGGGACGCCGTTACAGTGGTCTGGCTTACCCGGCTTTGCGTGGAGCCAACCAGTTGGTCAACGCGGCTGGCGTGCTGGCGGCGTTGACGGCTGTGCGTGACAAGTTGCCCGTCACGGCGCAATCGGTTCGCAATGGACTGGCGTTTGTTGAACTGCCTGGTCGTTTTCAGATTATTCCAGGGCAGCCCACACTGGTCCTGGATGTGGCTCACAACCCACATTCAGTCGCAGCACTGGTCGCCAATCTGGACGCCATGGGTTACTTTCCAACCACCCATGCGGTATTTGGCGCCATGGCTGACAAGGATCTGGCCCTGATGCTGGACAAGGTGCGCCCACTCATTGATTGTTGGTACTTCACTGATCTACCGACCCCGCGTGCCGAGTCGGCTGAGCGTCTTCTGGCTAAATGGCAGCAGCACAATGTTCGCAAGGACGTGACCGCGTCAACCTACTCCAACCCTCTGTTGGCGCTGGCTGCAGCGATTGAGGCGGCGGATCCCACTGATAGAATAGTCGTCTTTGGTTCGTTTTACACGGTGGGCGGCATCTTGCAGGAAGGCATTCCTCGTCTTCATGCCAAACACATGCCGAGTACTTGAGTTCCTGAACCCTCCACATCATGGCATTTTTCAAGTTTCGCAAGCAGGGCGACGACCAGTCCCCTGTGCCTTCGCAGCCCGAAAGCGTTGAAAGTATGCGCAAGCGGGCCAAATACCGATTGATCGGTGCGGCTGTACTTGTTCTCGCTGGGGTCATTGGTTTCCCTTTGTTGTTCGATAAGCAGCCGCGCCCGATCGCGGTAGATATGCCCATTGATATTCCGGACCGCAACAAGGTCACTTCGTTGGTTAT
>CAZBKX010000039.1:0-2688 GCA_964492535.1 uncultured Rhodoferax sp.
CCGTCCACGATGGTGGTGATGACGACCTTGCCTTCGCGGATGTCTTCCCCGAGGCGCAAAATTTCAAAAATAGTGGCTGGGGAGGCTGAAATCGCCTCCATCATGGCCATCAGTCCGCCTTCAATGCGCTTGGCAATTTCAATTTCGCCTTCGCGGGTCAACAGCTCCACCGTGCCCATTTCGCGCATGTACATGCGCACGGGGTCGGTGGTGCGGCCGAACTCGCTGTCCACAGTCGACAGGGCGGCTTCAGCCTCTTCTTCGGCCTCTTCTTCGGTGGCGGCTGTGGAGACGTTGTTGTTGAGGAGCAGAGTCTCCGCATCGGGTGTCTGCTCGTACACGGCTACGCCCATGTCGTTGAGCATCGCAATAACGACTTCAAGCGTCTCGGCATCGACCAGTTTGTCAGGCAAATGGTCTGAGATTTCACCATGTGTGAGGTAGCCGCGCGTTTTGCCCAGTTTGATCAGCGCTTTCAAGCGCAACCGGCGTTTGGCAATGTCCTCCTCGGACAGCACGGTTTCGTCGAGCCCAAACTCTTTCATCAGCGCGCGCTCTTTGGCTTTGCTGATCTTCATGCGCAGGGGTTTGACTTTTTCGCCGGGCACCGCTACCGGTTCCTCGCCCACCAAGTCGGCTTCGATGTCTGACATGTCGGTATCATCTCCGCCACCAGAGTCCGCCGCCACCTTGGGCTTTCGGCCCCGTTTCACGGCTGCTTTTTCAGAGTCGTCTGACTCCGCTGCGGCCTTTGGCGGGCGGCCGGGCTTTTTCTTGACTGCTTGACCTGCTTTGAGCAAGGCGTCAGCGGCTTCTTGCATTTGAAGGGCGGTCATTCTTACGGAGGGCTTGGAAGCGGGCACTGTTTTGACTCTCAATTCAGGTTTCTTGGCAGGGGCTTTAGCCTCTGCGGCGACTGCAACTTTCACGGGCGTCGGTTTCGAGTCCGCTTTGGTAGCGGGCTTTTTGGCGGACTGAACAGGCTTCTTGGGCTTTGGAACGGGCATGGGCACCTCGAGACAAAAAAGACAGAATGAGCAGGCGCCCCAACGGGCTGGCGCAGGTAATATTTGAAGAAGGAACTAATTCCTCATTGGCAAGATGTGAGGGCGAACATTTGGAGTGCAAGCCCTTGCGGTGGGTTAGCCGGTCGTGAACAATGTCATCAAATGGCTGGGCCCGGAGGTGCTGCTGTCGCTCTTGCCGAAAAATAGCCTTCTATTATAAGCTGGACCGGCTCTGAGGTGGATTAGCGCCTCATTTGGCGTTGTGTTCTGGAGGCTCCAGGCGCTAATTGACCGTCAATCCGCCTGCGCCAATGCGGCTTCGAGTTGAAGTCGGCGGGCCTGGAGTTCACGGTAAAGATCGAGGCTGCTAGGGTCGGCCTTGGAGGCCGCAATCGCCTCGGTTTGCTGGGTTTTGATTCGCTCCACCAGCATGCGGTTGAGCAAATTGCGCAACTCAGTGCTGGTTTCATCCAAGGGTAGCGGGTTGTCCATTTCGTGGTCGGCCATGAGTTTCAGTGCCAACTCCTCGCCCTCGTGGCCCTGGAGTCCTTCACGCAGGGCCACCCAAGGTTGGGGGCCGTGTTCATGGAGTTGGCTTTCAACCCAGGAGAACAAAGTGCCGTATGGCGGTGGCAATTCGCAAAGCAGCGCATGGTCTTCGGCAGACAAAAACTCAAGCGCGGCCATATTGCCAAGCAGGATGCGCGTGGCATGGTCTGCACGGCTGGCCGGCACGCCGCGGCCACCGAGTGGCGGGCGATACGCCCATTTTTTGTTTGAACTTCGCTTTTGGTTGGCGTTTTCATTCGACCTATCGCTATTTTTTTCATAGCTATTTGATCGTTTGTGTTTATCGTTGTCTAGCTTGGGAATCCAAAGCTCGGTCAGTTCCCGGCTCGACAGTTGCACCAGGTCTGCCAGTTCCATCAGGAGCTGCAATTTGAGCGCGCCATCGGGCAGTTGCATCCAGACTGGCTTGGCATTGCTGGCTAGGTGGGCACGACCTTCGGCCGTATTGAGGTCGCAGCCTTCGCGCACAGTGTCGATCAACAGCCGACTCAAGGGTACGGCTTCGCTGACATAGCGTGCAAATGCTTCCTTGCCATATTCGCGAATAAAGCTGTCGGGGTCGTGTTCGGCCGGCAAAAAAAGGAACTTGACGCTTCGTACATCGGTGGCAAAGGGAAGGGCTCCGTCCAACGCCTTGCGCGCCGCCCGTCTGCCAGCTGCGTCACCGTCGAAGCTGAACACCACGGAGTCCGTAAAGCGAAACAATTTTTGGACGTGGTCCGTGGTGCAAGATGTACCTAAAGTGGCTACGGCATTGGGAAACCCGAGTTGGGCTAGAGCCACCACATCCATGTAGCCTTCAGTCACCAGCACATAGCCCTGATCGCGTAGCGCATTTCTGGCTTCAAACAGTCCGTACAGTTCACGGCCTTTGCTGAACACGGGCGTTTCGGGTGAGTTCAGGTATTTGGGTTTCTCGTCGCCCAGAACGCGTCCGCCAAAACCAATGCAGTCACCCTTGACATTTCGGATGGGAAACATAATGCGGTCGCGAAACCGGTCATAGCGTTTGTCATCCTGGCCTTCTTCAGTGTTCAGGATTACCAGGCCGCTTTCGACCAGGAGGGGCTCTTCGTAGTTGGGGAACACGCTGGCCAAGCTGCGCCTGCCC
>CAZBKX010000040.1:0-4016 GCA_964492535.1 uncultured Rhodoferax sp.
TCAAAGACGGAGATAACGATTTTTACTCCCATTATTTCAAAACGACTGGATGGCATACATTCATGCGGCAGGCATCTAGCACGGGTGCTCGCCACGACAGAATGGCCATTTCGGGCGGGGATTTCATGGCTATGCCGATGCCTACGGCATCGCCTGAAGCGCAACAAAAAATCGCCGACTGCCTGAGTTCCTTGGACGAACTGATCACCGCACAAGCCCGCAAAGTGGACGCGCTCAGGATCCATAAAAAAGGGCTGATGCAGCAACTTTTCCCCCGCGAAGGCGAAACCAAACCCCGCCTGCGGTTTCCTGAGTTTCGAGGTGCGGGGGAGTGGGAGGAAACGCGCTTGGGGCAAATGGGGACTCTTGTTTCCGGACTGACGTATAGCCCTGATGATGTACGTGAATCTGGACTTTTGGTGCTGCGATCATCGAACGTTCAACAAGGCGAAATTGCGCTCGATGACTGCGTCTATGTGGACCCCGCCATCAAAGGGGCGAACCTATCGCAACCCAACGACATACTGATCTGCGTCCGAAATGGTTCAAAAGCGTTGATTGGCAAGTGCGCCCTCATCCCCGCAGGAATGCCGTTATGCACTCATGGCGCATTCATGACAGTTTTTCGCGCCAAAATACCCGACTTCGTCTTTCAGCTTTTTCAGTCAGACAGATACCAGAAGCAAGTCGCGGGCGACCTTGGAGCCACGATTAACTCGATCAACGGAAGCCAACTGTTGAAATACGAGTTCTTCATTCCGAAGCTAGCTGAACAGCGACGCATCGCCGATTGCCTCAACTCCCTCGACGACAAGATCACCGCCCAAACCCAAGAACTCGACACCCTCAAGACCCACAAAAAAGGGCTGATGCAGCAGCTGTTCCCCTCGGCGGCGGCGGTTGAGACATGAGCAACCTGATTGTTTACACCACGCAAGACAGCAAGAGCCAGATGCGGGGCTGGTTTAGGTAGAAAAGGACAACGAATGAAAATAGATCAGATCGAAGTTTCGGGCTTCAAAAGTGTGGCCGACCTTCAACTGCAGGGCCTAGAGCCGTTCAGTGTGTTTGCGGGGCCAAACGGTTCTGGCAAAAGCAATTTGATGGATGCGCTGTCCTTCGTATGTGCTGTCGTGGAGTCAGGGGCGGTCAAGGCTTTGCGCCAGTTCCGTGGTTTTCCTCAAGTTCACAGCTATAAGCTTCGAAGGCGCAATGCCCGTACCTTTGGATTCGGCATCCGTGCAACCTTGGATGGACAAGCCTTGGCTTATACCCTCAAGGTGCACGACATGGACACCGCCCCTCAGCTGGATGAGTCACTTGTTGTCAACGGTAAAAAGATCTTGGAGAGGAAAAAAGGAGGCGCGCCCCTCATTTCTTCTATGACTAGTGATAAGTCCATCACCATTGAAAAATTGCCATCGGATATGTCAGGACTGCTGTTCACCCAAGGTGAATTCCCGCTGTATGACTACTTGACCAACGTCGAGGTTTTCCGCTTTGACCCCTTGGGTGCGAAAGAGCCCGATGGTTCAAGCGCAGATACCACTGCATTGCACCCAAACGGGCATAACGTCGCAACGATGCTTGCGACGCTTGAGAAGGATGATGATTTCCGCACGCAGGTGATGGAATGGATGAACCTTTTGGTGCCCGGCATGGAGCAGGTTCGCGCTGAGCCGGATCGGCTTAGTGGCGGTACGGTGATCAAATTCAAGGAGGAAGGCACCAAAGCGCATTTTCCTGCGAATCTGATTTCGGATGGAACTATCTACGCGCTGTGCATCATGACCGCGGTACTGAGTCGCGCCAAAAGACATGGCATTACGCTGATCGAAGAGCCTGAGCGAGGGCTGCACCCCAAAGGCATCGAGGCGTTGGTGGACCTGATGCGCCAAAACGCCAGCATTGAACATCCGGTCTTTGTGACAACACACAGTGAGTCGTTGGTTCGCGCATCTACTGTGGATGAGTTGTGGCTGGTCAATAAGTTGGAGGGAAAAACTGTCGCCAAAAATGCAGCGCAAAGTAGTGCGACATTAGATGGCCTGAATCTGGACACGGCTTGGCTCATGAACATGTTTGATGGGGGCCTGCCATGGTGAAAGTGGGGTTCATCGTTGAAGGGGATTCCGAAAAGATTCTGATCGAGTCCACTGGTTTTAGAAAATGGTCAGGCGATCAGGGGCTCGAAATTTGTAGCCCCGTGATCAATGCCAAAGGAGGCGGAAATTTATTGCCGCACCATATCAAACCGATGTTGGCGCAATTTGCCCGCAGTCAACCCGACCACATACTGATATTGACGGATCTAGAGGGTGCAGCAGATGTGGAGACAGTCAAATCCCGCATCACAACAGAGCACACAAATTTGATTTTTATTGCTGTGAAAGCGCTTGAGGCATGGTTTTTGGCCGACACCGATGCCATGCGCCGTTGGCTGAAAGCTCCAGAGTTCTTTGAGCCAACACCAGAGCAAACGCCCGGAATGCCTTGGGAGCGGTTGAAAGAAGTGGCCAAGGCGCATGGCTCTCAGGGACCAGGCAGCAATAAGATCATCTTTGCGAAAAAGATGTGCGGTGTGGCGCTGCGATACGAGCTTGAACGGGCAGCAGCGCATCCTGCATGCCCTAGTGCCAAGGCTTTTCGGGATGGACTGGTCGAATTGGGTGGCAAGAGCTCCCCTTTGCAAGGATGAGCAACTTGATTCTCTACACCACCGAGGACGGCAAGAGCCAGGTTCAACTGCGGGCCAAGTCCGAAACGGTATGGCTTTCCCAGCGTGAAATGGCCGAGCTGCTTGATGTGAGCACGGACAACGTGGGTTTGCATCTCAAGAACGTCTTGGCGCAGGGGGAGTTGGAGTCGCATTCAGTTACCGTGGAATCCTCGGTAACTGCCTCCGATGGCACAAAGTACCAAACTCATGTCTACAACCTTGACGCCATCCTGACCAACGCCGCAAGGCCGCTGAAACACTCGCTACTGATGCGCAGGATGAGGTGGAATTGAAGGAATTGGAAAATACGATCAAGAATCGACCAATGGCATGACAAAAAAAATCATCATCATTGCCGGACCCAACGGGGCAGGCAAAACTACATTTGCCCGTTCATTTCTGCCGCAAGAGGCGCAGTGCCAGCGGTTTATCAACGCCGACCTGATTGCTGCAGGTTTGTCGCCATTTGCGCCCGAGCAAGCGGCCATCAAGGCGGGGCGGTTGATGCTATTGGAAATGGATGAGTGTGCGCGCAAGGGCGAGAGCTTTGCGTTTGAAACAACGCTGGCAGGGCTGGCCTATGTGGGGCGCATTGGGCAATGGCGCTCACTGGGCTACCACGTCAGCCTGTTTTTTCTGCGTCTGCCCGATGCCGAAACCGCCATTGCACGCGTGGCAGAGCGCGTGCAGCAAGGCGGACACCATATTCCCGAGGACGTAATTCGTCGCCGTTTTGCTGCAGGCTTGCATAATTTTGAGAACGCCTACAAAAGCGCAGTGGATGCCTGGGCGGAGTTTGACAACGTTGGCGAAGAGCCAACACTTTTGCAGTGGGGTGAAAACCAATGAATTCCAACGACCTGGCTAATGCCAAAGACCCGGATGTGCGCGCTGCGTTAGGTGCCCTGCGCCGTGCTGCCCAATCGGCCCGCAAGACGGTGATGCAAACCAATACCCACCTGATCATCATGAAAGATGGGCGTATGCAGCGGATTGCAGCCTCGGAGCTGGTGCTGCAAGAGGCTGCCAAAGCCAATAAACCATGACCGAACAAAACCAAAAACAACTGGGCAAGACCCTGTGGGCCATTGCCGACCAACTGCGCGGCGCCATGGATGCGGACGATTTCCGCGACTACATGCTGTCCTTCTTGTTCCTGCGCTACCTGTCGGACAACTACGAGGCGGCGGCCAAGAAGGAGCTGGGCGCAGACTATCCTGCACAGACGGACAGCTCGGTATCAACCCCCTTGCAGCTTTGGTATGAGGGCAACCTGGACGATGTGCCAACCTTTGAG
>CAZBKX010000041.1:0-2381 GCA_964492535.1 uncultured Rhodoferax sp.
CCCGGAACAGATGAGCGCCTGGCCAAGCGTGTGGCCGAAATGGTGCCGTGCTCGCGCCGTGAAGCCGAGCAATACATTGAAGGCGGCTGGGTGAGCGTGAACGGCGTGGTGATCGAAGAACCCATGTTTCGGGTGTCCAACCAGAAGGTGGAGATCGACCGCGATGCCAGCCTGATGGAGCTCACCGACGTTACGCTCCTGCTGCACAAGCCACCGGGCTTTGACGCCGTGGCGGAGTTGGGTGAGGCCACCAAGAGGATCAAACCAGCGCAGCAACTGCTGCAAATAGCCAACCATGCGACCGATGACCCCAGCGGCACCCGCGTGCTCAAGCGCCACTTTGCCAAACTCACAGCCACGGTACCTCTGGAGACCGGGGCCAGTGGGCTGGTGGTCTTCACGCAAGACTGGCGTGTACTGCGCAAGCTCGAAGAAGACGCCGGCGTCATTGAGCAAGAAATGATTGTGGAAGTGGCCGGCGAGGTGGCCCCCGGCATCCTGCGTCGGCTCAGCCAGGGGCTGGACTCGGAGCGCCAGACGCTCCCCCCCGTCAAGGTCAGCCTCAACAGCACCAGCGAGACCTCAAGCAAGCTGCGCTTTGCGCTCAAGGGCGTGCACCCCGGCTTGATTGCGTTCCTGTGCGAGCGCGTCGGGCTGGAAATTTTGAGCATGAAACGCCTGCGCATTGGCCGGGTCTCCATGACCCAGTTGCCGCCCGGCCAGTGGCGCTACCTGCAGGCGCACGAGCGGTTTTAAGGTGCTACAAACAGCTGGCCGCGCGCAGCGTCGGTGATGGCCACCACGCAAGGGTGTGTTACCCGGCGCTCCACCGAAATCGCGAAAAACTCCTCCACCAATTCGCCCGATCGGCCAATCAGTTCCACATCAAACTGCTCGATGGTCTCGGACTCCAGTACGGTCGGCGCCATGAAAATGCCCGATCCTTCCCGTCCAAAGGCTTTCATCAGCGCCACGTCGTCAAACTCGCCAATGATCAGCGGATGCAGCTGATGGCGCACGAGCCAACCCTCAAACTGCTGGCGCACCGAGGCCGCGGCGCCTTGAATCAACATGGGCATGCCATTGAGACATTGAGGGAAATCGCCCTGTAGCCGTCGTTTTAAGCCGGTCGCACAGAAAAAACTGATAGCGCTTTGGCCCAAGGGGTGGTTGAAAGCCTTGACGCTGATGCGCCGGGACAGCGGTTCATCCGCGATCACCAGGTCCAGCCGGTGCAGGGCCAGTTGCGCCAGCAAATCAGCAAACTTGCCTTCGCTGCAGATCAGCTTGACGGGCTCCGGCACCGCCAGCGCCGGCTCCAGCAGCCGATACGCCACCGACTTGGCCACCGAGTCAGCCACCCCCACCCGAAAGTCCAGCACCCGCTTGCCGCCATGCGACTGGCGAACCGCAGCCTCCAGTTCGGCCCCGAGCGTGAAAATTTTCTCAGCGTAGTCCAGCGCCAGACGACCGTCTTCAGTCAACTCCAGCTGGCGTCCGTTTTTTTGAAAGAGCTTGCGACCCAGCCACCCTTCCAGCAATTTGATCTGACCGGAGAGGGTTTGGGGCGTGGTGTGCAGTTGCTCACCCGCTCGCATGATGCCACCGGCTTTGGCCGTGACCCAAAAATAGTACAAGTGTTTGAAGTTCAAAGCGGATAGGTCGAGGTCATTGGGTTGATCATTCGCAAAATTCGAACTTAAATTGTATTAAATACGAATTTACGCGAAGTGATTTAAACTTTATAGTCTCACCCACATCACACAACGTGATTGATGAAGGAGATGACTTATGCGACTCAGTACCAAAGGCCGATTTGCCGTGACCGCCATGATTGACGTAGCGCTGCGCGAGCGGCTGGGCCCCGTCCCTTTGTCAGACATTGCCGTTCGTCAGCAAATTTCACTGTCTTATCTTGAGCAGATGTTCAGCAAGCTGCGCCAGCACGGCTTGGTGGAGAGCACCCGCGGTCCCGGTGGCGGCTACGCCTTGGGGCACAGGTCTGACAACATCACGGTAGCCGACATCATCAACGCCGTAGAGGGCGGAATGAACATGTCGGACGATAGCAAACGCACAGCGCACAATGCCGGACAAGACACCACCCAAGAGATGACCCAAGACCTGTGGGACTCCTTGAATTCAAAAATGCTGGACTACATGCAGTCCATCACCTTGCGCAGTTTGGTGCTGGGACAATTGGCCAAGGGCGTTCGCGTGGAGGAGCCCGCATCAGCTACCCGTGGCGTGTTCAAGAAGCCCAAATTGGAGTCAGCGCGCAACAACGTACCGAACTCGGTATTTGCATTGGGGCGGGCACTCATGTCCCGCAATTAAAAACAACAGCCCGTCAGGGCTGTTGTCATGAATAAGTGTGAAGC
>CAZBKX010000042.1:0-1510 GCA_964492535.1 uncultured Rhodoferax sp.
CCAGCTCGACGTCTTCACCGCGGTGCCGCTCAAGGGCAACCCGCTGGCCGTGGTGCACGCCGCCCAGGGCCTGCCCGACGACACCCTGGCTGCCTTTGCGCGCTGGACGAACCTGTCGGAAACGACCTTCCTGCTGCCGCCAACCGACCCCGCAGCCGATTACCGCGTGCGCATCTTCACCCCCGGCGGCGAACTGCCGTTCGCCGGCCACCCCACGCTGGGCAGCTGCCACGCCTGGCTGGCCGCAGGGGGTGTGCCGCGTGCCCCCGACGTGGTGGTGCAGGAGTGCGGTGTCGGGCTGGTGCGCGTCCGGCGCAGCGGGGGTCGGCTGGCGTTCGCTGCGCCGCCGCTGCGGCGCAGCGGGCCGCTGGACGCAGCTTTGGTGCAACGCATCGCGGCTGCGCTGGGCGTGGCGCGGCGCGACGTGCTGCACCACCACTGGGTCGACAACGGCCCCGGCTGGTGCGCGGTGATGCTGCACTCGGCGGCGCAGGTGCTGGCCTGCAGGCCCGACCCGGTGCTGCTGGGCGATCTCCCCCTGGGCGTCGTCGGCAAGCACCCGGCCGGGCACGAGGCGATGTTCGAGGTGCGGGCCTTCGTGCCGTCGCTGGGTGTCGGCGAGGACCCGGTGACGGGCAGCCTCAACGCCAGCCTGGCGCAGTGGCTCATCGGCGCCGGCCTCGCACCGCCGATCTACATGGCCGTGCAGGGCACGGCGCTCGGGCGCGACGGGCGGGTTTACGTCGAACAGGTGAACGACACGGTGTGGATCGGCGGCGACGTTGCCGGCTGCATCGAGGGCACGGTAAGGCTGTGACGCTGCCCGTCGACCATCTGGTGGTGGCTGCCGCTTCGCTCGAACAGGGCGTGGCCTGGTGCGAGGCCAGGCTCGGCGTCACGCCGGGGCCGGGCGGCCGGCACGTGCTGTTCGGCACGCACAACCGGGTTGCGAAGGTGGCCACGCCGGCCTACCCCAACGCCTACCTGGAGATCATCGCCATCGACCCGGAGGCACCGCCGCAGCGTCGACCCCGCTGGTTCGGGCTCGACGACCCGGCGTTGCAGCAGCGCTTGGCGGCATCCCCATGCTTGATCCACGTCGTGGTGCGCACCGAGACGCTGGGGTCGCACCGGCGGGCTCTCCTCAGTGCCGGCCTGGACCCGGGCGACCCCGTCCAGGCCCGCCGCGAAACGCCCCACGGCACGCTGGCGTGGCAGATCCTGGTGCGTGCCGACGGTCGCCTGCTGTGTGCCGGCGCGTTGCCCACGCTCATCCAATGGGACGGCGCGCACCCGGCGGCGCAAATGCCCGACGCCGGGCTCGCCCTGCGGGCGCTGACGCTCTCCGGCGTGCCGGCCGCGGCACGCGAGCTGCTTCAGTTGCGCGGCGTGCAGGTGCATGGCGGCATGGGCCCGGCCGTCAGTGCAACACTGGCCACGCCCTTGGGCGAAGTGACCCTGGAGTCCGCATGACCGAAGAACTGTTCCGCGAAGACGCCGCGCTGCCGGC
>CAZBKX010000043.1:0-5673 GCA_964492535.1 uncultured Rhodoferax sp.
GTCTGCTCGCTCGAGCCGCACGACGATCCGGACGGGCTGGTGCCCGGCAACGATTTCGGCTTCACCCTCCACCACGTCAAACGGGTGACGGTTTGTTTCCGCCAATCCCGAGATCACATAGACCACAAAAATCGGCAGGAGCGGCAACCAGTTCCAAGACAAAAAGTTCAAACCCATGCCGGCAAAGTAACCCCTGCCCTGACCAGTCACGATGTCGGTCATGTTCATGCTTGCAGACACCATGAGGACCACGACAAGGCAAAATCCCATGGCAATTTCGTAGCTCACCATTTGAGCCGAGGCTCGCATGGCGCCCAAAAACGAATACTTCGAATTGGAAGCCCAGCCTGCAATCACAACCCCATAAACTTCCATTGAGGTGATCGCCATAATGAAAAGCAGACCTGCATTGATATTGGCCAGTGCGATGTCCGGGCCAAAGGGGATGACAGCCCAAGCAGCCATAGCGGG
Organism: uncultured Rhodoferax sp.; assembly: GCA_964492535.1. Taxonomy (GTDB): domain Bacteria; phylum Pseudomonadota; class Gammaproteobacteria; order Burkholderiales; family Burkholderiaceae_C; genus Rhodoferax. The sequence continues at coordinate 472 of CAZBKX010000043.1, forward strand.
CATGATGGTCAGGATGGGGCCGATAAAAAACAGACCCTTGCTGGCCGCTGTTGGCACCAAAATCTCTTTACCCAACAGCTTCAGTGCGTCCGCAATAGGTTGGAGCAAGCCCAGCGGGCCAACCCGATTGGGGCCCACACGCACTTGCATCCAACCCAAGAACTTGCGCTCCCACAAGGTCAGGTAGGCCACTGCACCCATCAGAGGCAACACGACCACCACGATCTTGATCAGCGTCCAGATCACCGGCCAGGCAACGCTAACCCACAGAGGCGAAGAAGACAACCCCAGGCCGAAGGCGAAAATTGAATCAATCACGCTGCCACCTCCTGCGCATGTTTGGTCAACCTGGCGTCGGCTGTGAGTTGCAGACTGGCGGCTCGTCGCACGGTGCCATCCAGGCCGTAAATGCTTGCCACCACTGGAGAGATGCCCGAAGTGGACAAGTCGATCGATGCGCTGGTCTTGTTGCTCAACTTGCCCGCACAGACATTTGATTCGCCTGCAACTGGCAGCCCTTGCACCTGCTTGAGCACGTCTTGGGAAGAATCGAAATCAAAACCTGGCAAATCCAGTAAATTGGCCAAGACCCGCAGCACTTTCCATGCCGGACGCGTGTCGCCCAATGGCTTGACCACGGCGTGGAAACTTTGCACCCGGCCTTCCGCGTTGACGAATGTGCCTGGCGTCTCGGTAAACGGTGCGATCGGCAACAGCACGTCACTCAACGACATGTTGGATTTGAAAGGACTGAGCGTCACGACCATTTGCGCTTGGGATATGCCCGCTTTGGCGGAGACCCCGAGTGCCGAATCAAATTCAGGCTCGGTGTTCAGGAGCAACACCGCTTTCAGCCCGCCGCTGAGCATCTGCCCGGCATTCAGACCCCCCGGTCCGGGTAACACGCCCGCCAGCTGCGCTCCGACTGTGTTGGCGGCCTCTGTCAAATAGCCAACGCTGGCACCGGTTTGATCGGCAATCCAGTTGGCCAAGGCCAGCAGGCTGGATGCCCGCGGATGATGCGCTGCCGCATTGCCAAGCAACACCGCCTTGCGGTCACCGCCCAACAATGACTGGGCAATGGCCCGTGCTGAATCCGTAATGGCGACATCCGCGGGAGAGGGAACGCCTTTTTCGGCGGAGACAGCTGCCGCAACAGAGGCGAGCCCCTGAACCCAGGCATCCGTCGGGCAGATCATCATGTTCGCGACAGGAAGCGCCCAGTCGTCGGCTACAGAATGAATGACGTTTACCGAACATCCGGTGCGAGCTGCCTGGCGAATTCTTTGTGCAAACAGCGGATGCTCCTTGCGCAAATTCGAGCCCACCACCAGCACCCGCTGCAGTGTGGTCAGTTCGGCAATCGGCAATCCCAGGTGCCGGACCCCTTCGAACGGCGGAAACTCGGCATTGCGCAAACGGTAATCCACATTTTGACTACCCAAAGCATGCATGAAAGTGCTGGACAGAAACTGCTCTTCCAGGGTGCTGTGCGGGCTGACCAAGGCGCCCAAGCTCTCAGCACCGTGGTCTGACTTGATTTGTTTGAGACCGTTGGCAACATATTCAAGGGCTGTTTGCCAGCCGACCGACTTCCACACACCCCCTTGTTTGAGCATGGGGCTCGTCAGTCTTTCTTCGCTGTTCAGGGCTTCGTAGGAAAAACGGTCCCGGTCAGCAATCCAGCATTCGTTGACTTCCTCGTTTTCAAACGGCACGACACGCATGACCTTGTTGTTCTTCACCTGAACAATCAGGTTGGCACCGGTCGAATCGTGCGGACTCACCGACTTGCGACGCGACAGCTCCCAAGTGCGCGCGCTGTATCGAAAGGGCTTGCTCGTCAAGGCACCCACCGGGCAGATATCGATCATGTTGCCCGACAGCTCCGAATCAATCGTACGCCCCAGAAAGGTTTCGATCTCGGCGTGTTCGCCGCGGTGCGACATCCCCAATTCCATCACACCACCAATCTCCTGCCCAAAGCGGACGCAGCGCGTGCAATGAATGCAACGGCTCATCTCCTGCATGGAGACCAAGGGGCCAACATCCTTGACGGCCACAACGCGCTTTTCCTCCTCGTAACGCGAGGAGGACCCCCCGTAGCCGACAGCGAGATCCTGCAATTGACATTCACCACCCTGGTCACAAATGGGGCAATCGAGGGGATGGTTGATCAACAGAAATTCCATGACGGACTTCTGGGCCTTTATCGCCTTATCGCTCTTGGTGCGAACGATCATGCCTTGGGTCACGGGGGTGGCACAGGCGGGCATCAGCTTGGGCATCTTCTCCACATCGACCAGGCACATGCGGCAGTTGGCCGCAATGCTCAGCTTCTTGTGGTAGCAAAAATGGGGGATGTACGTGCCCGCCTTTTCAGCCGCATGCATGATCATGCTGCCCGGCGCTATGTCTACCTTCTTGCCGTCGAGTTCAATTTCAATCATCGTAAGACTCGCTCAAACATAGGCAGGGACCATACAGGTCTTGTGCGCTATGTGGTGTTCAAATTCATGTCTAAAGTGCTTGATCATGGCCCGTACGGGCATGGCAGCCGCATCACCCAAGGCACAAATGGTGCGCCCCATGATGTTCTCGGCAACATTGTCGAGCAGCTCCATGTCGCTGGGGCGGCCCTGCCCGCTCTCGATTCTGTCAACCACGCGGGACAACCAGCCCGTGCCCTCGCGGCAAGGCGTGCACTGACCGCAGGATTCATGCATATAGAAATAACTCAAACGCTGGAGGCTCTTCACCATACAGCGACTGTCGTCCAACACAATGACGGCGCCGGAACCCAACATGGACCCAGCTTTCGCGATGGAGTCGTAGTCCATCGTGCACTCCATCATGATGCTGGCGGGCAGAATGGGTGACGACGATCCGCCGGGTATTACGGCCTTGAGTTGGCGACCTTGGCGAACTCCGCCCGCAAGTTCAAGCAATTTGGAGAACGGCGTTCCCATCGGAACTTCGTAGTTTCCGGGAAGCTCCACGTCACCGCTCACCGAGTAAATTTTGGTCCCGCCGTTATTGGGCTTGCCACATTCAAGATAGGCTTTTCCGCCGTTGCGAATGATCCATGGCACGGCCGCAAAGGTTTCCGTATTGTTGATGGTCGTTGGCTTGCCGTATAGACCAAAACTGGCTGGGAACGGGGGCTTGAACCGCGGCTGGCCCTTTTTGCCTTCGAGCGACTCCAGCAACGCAGTTTCTTCGCCGCAAATATAGGCGCCGTAACCGTGTGCTGCGTGCAACTGAAAGCTGTAGCTGCTGCCCAGGATCTGGTCACCCAAAAGTCCCGCAGCACGCGCTTCCTCCAGTGCTTCTTCAAAGCGTTCGTAACTTTGAAAAATCTCGCCATGAATGTAGTTGTAGCCCACAGAAATGCCCATGGCATAGGCCGCAATAATCATGCCTTCAATCACAATGTGTGGATTGAATTGCAGGATATCCCGGTCCTTGCAGGTGCCCGGTTCGCCTTCGTCGGAATTGCAAACCAGGTACTTTTGCCCTGGAAACTGACGGGGCATGAAACTCCATTTCAAGCCGGTTGGAAAGCCCGCACCACCGCGGCCACGAAGCGCGGACTCCTTGACTATGGCGATCACCTGATCCTGCGTCAACCCTTCGCTCGCTTCGGTGGTTGACGCTTCCTTGCCAAGCATCTTGCGCAAGGCCTGGTATCCGCCACGCGCTTCGTAGTCTTTAAGCCGCCAGTTGGTACCGTTCAAGCCGGCGTAGATTTGCGGATTGATATGGCGATCATGAAAACAGGTTTGAACACCGGTAGCCTGAAACTGGGCAAGAATTTTCTCGGCCATCATCATTTTCCTCCTGCAGCGCGCAGGCCATCAACCAATTGATCCAGCTTGTCGTTGCTCATGAAACTGCACATTGTCTGGTCGTTGACCAGCAACACAGGCGAATCAGCACAGGCGCCCAGGCATTCGGACTGCTGTAACGTGAACACGCCATCTGCTGTAGTCTCGCCCATCTTGATCGCCAGCTTGTGTTCCAGGTGCTTCAGCGCACGGCCGCCATCACGCAACTGGCAAGGCAGGTTGGTACAGACATTGATCTTATACTGCCCCACCGGGTGCTGGTTGTACATGTTGTAGAAAGTGGTGACTTCGTGCACGGCAATCGGGGTCATTCCAAGGTAATCGGCCACCACCGCTTCGCTGGCCGTGCTGACATAACCGGCCTCCTTTTGCACAATGGCCAGGCAAGCCATCACGGCCGACTGCTTTTGATCTGCAGGGTATTTGGCGACTTCACGCGCAAAACGCAGCTTGATTTCTTCTGAAATCACATCAACAGGGGTGTCTGAGATCATCGGTCAATCTCTCCAAAAACAATGTCCATGGTGCCAATGACCGCCACCACGTCTGCAATCATGTGGCCCTGGGTCAACTCGTTCAAACCAGCCAGGTGGACGTAACCGGGGGGACGAATCTTCAATCTATAAGGCTTGTTGGCACCATCACTGACGATGTAAATACCAAACTCACCCTTGGGGTGCTCCACGGCAGCATAGGCCTCGCCCTCAGGCACATGGAACCCTTCTGTGAACAACTTGAAATGGTGAATCAACTCCTCCATATTGCTCTTCATGGATTCGCGATCGGGCGCAGCCACCTTGTGGTTATCGGTGATGACCGGACCCGGATTGACGCGCAACCAGTCGATGCACTGTTTGATGATGCTGTTCGATTGCTTCATCTCCTCCATGCGCACCAAATACCGGTCGTAACAATCGCCGGTGACGCCCACAGGAATATCGAAATCCATTTGATCGTAGACATCGTAGGGTTGCTTCTTGCGCAAGTCCCACGCGACACCTGATCCACGCAGCATCGCCCCGGTAAAACCCATATTCAGGGCGCGTTCGGGTGTCACCACGCCGATGCCGACTGTGCGCTGCTTCCAGATTCGGTTTTCAGTCAGCAGCGTGTGGTACTCGCCCAAGTAAGTGGGAAAACGTTTTGTGAAATCTTCGATGAAGTCAAGCAGTGAACCTTGCCGGTTGCTGTTGAGCTCAGCAATGCCTTTGGCATTGCGGACTTTGTTGGCCTTGTACTGGGGCATGCTGTCGGGCAAATCCCGGTACACACCGCCCGGACGGAAATAGGCTGCGTGCATGCGCGCGCCACTCACCGCCTCGTACATATCGAACAAGTCTTCACGCTCGCGAAA
>CAZBKX010000044.1:0-3469 GCA_964492535.1 uncultured Rhodoferax sp.
CTGGTGTACCTCAATGGCTCCAACATCGATTTTGTGACCGAAGGCCTCAAGCAAACCTTCAAGTTTGACAACCCCAACGTCGACAGCACGTGCGGCTGCGGCGAGAGTTTCAACGTCAAGAAAAAGGGTGCGGCCGCACCCACGTGAGCGGCCTTTGGGTCTCGCCGCCACGTTTTCTTCAAGCCAGATCAACCGCCAGGAGAAACACCATGAGTGCGCTACTGCAAACACTGGTCAACCAGCCCTACAAGCACGGGTTTGTGACCAATATTGAATCCGATGTCGCGCCCAAGGGGCTCAGCGAAGACACCATCCGGATGATTTCAGCCAAGAAGAACGAGCCCGCCTGGTTGCTCGACTTCCGGCTCAAGGCCTACCAGGCCTGGCTCTTGATGACCGAGCCCGTATGGCCCAATGTTCACTACCCCAAGATCGATTTTCAGGCCATCAGCTACTACGCTGCCCCCAAACAAAAACCCAAGCTCAGCAGCATGGACGAGGTCGACCCCGAGTTGCTGCGCACCTTCGAGAAACTCGGCGTGCCCTTGCACGAGCGCATGGCGCTGGCCGGCGTGGCGGTGGACGTGATTTTTGACAGCGTGTCGGTGACGACCACCTACAAGGCCAAGCTGGCCGAGGTCGGCATCATTTTCTGTTCCATGTCGGAGGCCGTGCTGGAATACCCCGAACTGGTGCAAAAGTACCTGGGCACGGTGATTCCCACGGGTGACAACTACTTCGCCGCGCTCAACTCGGCGGTGTTCACCGACGGCTCGTTTTGCTTCATCCCCAAAGGCGTGAAGTGCCCGATGGATTTATCGACCTACTTTCGCATCAACACCGAGGAGTCGGGCCAGTTCGAGCGCACGCTGATCGTGGCCGAAGAAGGTGCCTCCGTGTCTTACCTGGAGGGCTGCACGGCGCCGGCCTTCAGCAGCAACCAGTTGCATGCCGCCGTGGTGGAGCTGGTGGCGCTGGACAACGCAGACATCAAATATTCCACGGTGCAAAACTGGTACGCAGGCGATGAAAACGGCGTGGGCGGTATCTATAACTTTGTCACCAAACGCGGCCTGGCCAAGGGGGTGAACTCGCGCATCTCCTGGACGCAGGTGGAGACCGGTTCGGCCATCACCTGGAAGTACCCCTCCGTGATTTTGCGCGGCGACAACTCCGTGGGTGAGTTCTACTCGGTGGCGGTGACCAACCACCATCAGCAAGCCGACACCGGCACCAAGATGATCCACCTGGGCAAGAACACCCGAAGCACCATTGTGAGCAAAGGCATCTCGGCCGGGCAGTCCAACAACAGCTACCGAGGGCTGGTGCGGGTGGCGCCCACCGCCACCGGAGCACGCAACTATTCGCAGTGCGACTCGATGCTGATCGGCGACAAGTCGGGTGCCCACACATTCCCCTACATTCAGGTGCGCAACCCCACCGCACAGGTGGAGCACGAAGCCTCTACGTCCAAAATTGGCGAAGACCAGCTGTTTTATTTTGCCCAACGCGGCATCAGTGCCGAAGCCGCCGTCTCCATGATCATCAATGGATTCTGCAAAGACGTTTTTCAACAATTGCCCCTGGAGTTTGCGGTCGAGGCGACCCAGCTCCTGGGTCTCAAACTCGAAGGAGCGGTCGGATGATCAACCCCAACAGCCCGGTCTTGCTGAATGTGCGCGGCCTGTGTGCCAGCGTCAACGGCATCGACATTCTCAAAGGCCTGGACTTCACGGTCCGCCGGGGTGAGGTGCATGCCATCATGGGTCCCAACGGTTCGGGCAAGAGCACCTTGGCCAAAGTGCTGGCGGGCCACACCGCCTACACGGTGACGGCGGGTACGGTGGAGTTTGAAGGCCAGGATCTGCTGGCGCTGGCGCCAGACGCACGCGCGCTGGCCGGTGTGTTTTTGGGCTTTCAATACCCCATAGAAATCCCCGGTGTGGCTAACAGCCAGTTTTTGCGCCTGAGCTACAACACGATGCAGGCCCAGCGTGGCCGCGAGGAGCTGGACCCGCTGGAGTTTGACGACCTGGTGCGCGAGAAGATGAAGCTGCTGGAGATGAGCCCTGATTTTCTGGGCCGCAGCGTCAACGAAGGCTTTTCCGGTGGCGAGAAAAAGCGCAATGAGATCCTGCAAATGGCCCTGCTGGAGCCGCGCCTGGCTTTGCTGGACGAGACCGACTCCGGCCTGGACATCGACGCGCTGCGCATTGTGTCGCAGGGCGTCAATCAGCTCATCAACCCCGACAACGCCGTGGTGCTGGTCACGCACTACCAGCGGCTGCTGAACTACATCGTGCCCGACTACGTGCACGTGATGGAGGCCGGGCGCATCATCAAGACCGGTGGCAAGGAGCTCGCCCTGGAGCTTGAAAAACGCGGCTACGACTGGGTCAGCGCCGAGCACGCCGCAGCCGGTGGGGCGAGGGCTGAAGAGGTCAGCGCGTGAGTACCTCGTCCGTCACCGCCACCGCCCTGCGTCCGCTTGCGGTGGATCACCTGAACAAGCTGCTGGCTGACTGGCCGCTGCCCGCGCCCAGCCCCTGGGCGCCCCTTCATAAGCTGCGCGACCAGGCGCACGCCGCGTTGGGCGCACTGGCCATGCCCACGTTGCGCGATGAAGCCTGGCGCTTCACCGACCTGGCGCCCCTGTACCGCCACACCTTTCAGCCCGTGAGTCCGGGCAACCGGTTACAACCTGCCGATATCGCCCCGTTTGACCTGGGCGAGGCGACTACCCAGGTGGTGTTTGTGGACGGTTTCTACGCGCCGGACTTGTCCAGCGCCGCGCCTGGCGCGGGTGCTCTGGTGACCGATTTACAGACCGCCTTGACGACCCATGCCGCCGCCCTGGAGGCGCACTTGGGCCGCTACATGGCGCTGGGCGACAACGTGTTTGCCGCGCTCAATACGGCCTATCTGCAAGACGCAGCGGTGCTGGTGGTGCCGCGCCATGTGGCCTTGGCCGCGCCGGTGCATTTGTTGTTTGTGTCCACCCAGGCGGATGCCGTGAGCCACCCGCGCTGCCTGGTGCTGGCCGAAGCTGGCTGCAGCATGACGCTGGTTGAAGACTATGTCGCGCTGCAAGACGCTGCCAGGCAGGCCTACCTCGTTAATCCGGTCACCGAGCTGGTGCTGGCCGACCAGGCGCAAGTCACCCACGTTCGCGTGCAGCGCGATGGATCGCAGGCGTTTCATATCGCCAACGGCGCGGTGACCGTGGGGCGCAACGCCCATTACCAGTCGGTGAGCGTGGCGATGGGGGCGCAGCTCTCGCGCTACAGCCTGAGCGCGATGTTGGCCGAGGGTGCGGAGTGCGCCGTGGACGGGCTTGCGCTGGTGGGCGACAAACAAGTGGCCGACACCCACAGTTTTGTGGATCACGCCCAACCGCACGCCACCAGCCGCCAGTTGCACAAGTGCATTGTGGATGGCAGCGCGCGGGCCGTGTTCAATGGCCGGGTGA
>CAZBKX010000045.1:0-3460 GCA_964492535.1 uncultured Rhodoferax sp.
TGGCCATGCGCTGCAGATGGTCAATTTGCATGGACAGCAAGCTGGCTATCAGTTCGCACGATGAGCGCAACACCTCGCGCACCTCACCGCGGGGGGACCGGGGCTGGTGATGGTGGCAGGTCAACAGTCCCCACAGCTTTCCGTCCCGCAGCAAAGAAATGGTTAGAGTCGCACGCACCCCCATGTTGCGCAGATACACAATATGCGACTGCGACATGCCGCGAAGCAAGCTATGCCCTTGGTCGACCGGTTGGCCGCTGGGCAACAAAGGGGGCACCATGGTGTCGGGCACTGCATCAACGTCGGCCAGAAGCCGCAAGGTGTTGGACTCATAAAGCGCGCGGGCTTGGGGCGGTATGTCCCCCGGGGGAAACCGCATGCCCAGAAACTTGGCGTGCAGACCCGGTGCGGCGTGCTCTGCCACGACCTCGCCGCTCCAGTCAGGCAAAAAGCGGTAAAGCATGACATGGTCGTATCCACTGAGCGCCTGCAACTCGTGCACACACTCCTGATAAAAAACCTCCAATGTTCCCGCCTTGCGCAGCTTGGACACTGCCTTGCTCAACGCCAGCATTTGTTGCGACTCCAGCACCGAAGAAATAGCCCCCGCGCCTTGGCCAATCCAGTCCAGCACCGCATAGCTGCCCCAACGGTAGCCCGTGCACTCCATTGGCTGCATCGGCACACCCTGAGAGGGGAAAAAGTGCAGATCCACTGGCCTGGCTACATCACACAACAAGCCGGCCAAAGCGGCGTCCAACTGCCGCGCATCTTGCGCAAGCCATTCGCTCAAGGGGGTGCCCACCACGGCCAGCGCATCGCGCACCTGCGGCACATGGCGGTGGATACCACTGGAGGCTTGCACGATCAGCCTACTATGCAGGTCTACCACCAGCACGAAGCCGTGCGGTTGGACACGCCCCAGCATATGTATGGATTCGGCACTGCACTGGCGGGCGTACTGCTCCAGCACGCGGTCCAGTGCCACTTCTTCCACCAGGGCCTCACCACTAGAGAACTTCATGCACTACCTCGCTGTTTCCACGACCGTAGTCCATGCGACGCCCAAAAAGGCCAATAAAACCAGTCCCCAAAGCCGGACACTGAAACCAATTCAATACAAAAGAGGGCACCATCTCCACATAATTTTAAGAGTTACTGTCCCTCAGTGTAACTGTACCTGCATGCACTTTACACATTTCTTTCAGGGCTGCGCCATCGCTTCGTCCAGCGTTTCAGTGCTGGCATCGGCGCTCATGAAAATCACCCTGGTGTGGCGTAAGTCCGAGTTGGATGCCGAGCGCACCAGCCGCACGAACTCCAGACCCCCACAGGCCTCATATGGGTGTCGATCAAAACCAGGTCGGGCTTGAAGCTCGCCATGGTTTACATCGCATCTTTGCCATCGCTGCAGGTTTCAATGGACTGAATTCACAGTCTGCGCAAGGTGTTCGCGACGTGTTTGAGCATCACGGGCTCGTCGTCAGCGACCCATATGCGGGCATTAGCGATCTTCATGATTGACGGCTGAAATCAACACTGGACAGGGATGTTGGCCTTCCAACCCAGGCCGTGTGGGTTTGGAAAATTCGGATTGAAGCTTATCCGTGATTTATTCCGTCTTGACTTATTTTTGGATTCAGCCTTGGGCAATATAGACTTTGATTTCAATCAACAATGCCTCGAGTTTTGGCGCCAACTGCGCATAAAGAGGGGCGACCTCGGCGGCAGAACCGGTTTTACTAGTTCTTTCAGTGTCAACAACCTGCGCCACAAGGGCGTCAGAGCAAAAGATGGGAACGTAGCCCTTGATGCTGTGAAGCAAGCCATTCACCGTGACCATGTCGCACTCGGTCAGCGCGGCATCAATGGCGGGCAGATTGGTGCTCAGGCTAGCCACGACGGTGCGCAGGATTTTGCGCAAAGTGTCCGCAGAACCCATCATGCTCAAGCCGCGCTGGGCATCAAAGTCAGATGCAACCAATGGCGCGGGCACACCTGCAGCCTGTGACTGCTCCGCACGGCGGGTCAGTATCTCGAACGCGGGCAAAGTCTTTCCCTCCAGCACCTCCAGAAAAGCGCCCCCGCCGGTGGAGATATACCCCACCTGCTTTTCAATGCCGTACTTGGCAATGGCCGCCAGTGTGTCGCCCCCACCCGCAATGGAGAACGCGCTGGACTCGGCAATGGCATGGGCCAGCGTGCGCGTACCGTTCTCAAACGCGGCAAATTCAAACACGCCGACCGGGCCGTTCCACACAATGGTGCCAGCCGATTTGAGTTGCAGTGCGAGTGCGGCGGCAGTGTCGGGGCCGATGTCCAGAATCAGGTCATCGTCGGCCACGTCACCGGCGGCCTTGACGGTAGCGACTGCGTCTGCTGAAAACGCCTTGGCGGTGACCACATCGGTGGGGATGGGCACTGCGGCACCGCGTGCCTTCATGGCGTCGATTACCGCCCTGGCTTCCTCGAGCAACTCGCGCTCGGCCAGGCTTTTGCCGATGGGCAGGCCTGATGCGAGCATGAAGGTGTTGGCAATGCCACCGCCCACAATGAGCTGGTCCACCTTGCTGGCCAGGCTTTTGAGAATGGTGAGTTTGGTGGAGACTTTGGAGCCCGCCACGATCGCCACCAAGGGGCGTTTGGGGTTGGCCAGGGCCAGGGTGATGGCGTCCATCTCGGCGGCCAGCAGCGGCCCGGCACAGGCGACCGGCGCAAATTGCGCAATGCCGTAGGTCGAGGCCTCGGCCCGGTGCGCCGTACCAAAGGCGTCGTGCACAAAGATATCGCACAAGGCCGCCATTTTTTGGGCCAAAGCCTCGTTGTTCTTCTTCTCGCCCGGGTTGACGCGGCAATTCTCCAGCAACACCACTTGACCCGGCTGCACGCTCACGCCCTTGACCCAGTCAGCGATCAAGGGCACATCCCGGCCCATGAGCACGCTCAGGCGTTCGGCCACGGGGGCGAGGGAGTCCTGGGGTTTGAACTCGCCCTCCACCGGGCGCCCCAGATGCGAGGTCACCATGACTGCGGCGCCGGCGTCCAGCGCCATCTGAATACAGGGAATAGAGGCGCGGATGCGGGTGTCTTCGGTGATGACACCCTGCTCGTCTTGCGGCACATTCAGATCGGCGCGGATGAAAACCCGTTTGCCGCTGACTTGGCCCTGGGCGCACAAATCAGAAAAACGAATGACATTCATGAGGACTCCCGAAAGTAGAAAAAAACTTTCAGGATTGTAGGAGCCCGCTCTGGCGCCAACGGCCGAAATTACCAGCCCAATCCCACGTGAAGCGGCAAATACACCGCCATGCCCACCAGAATAGTGCCCAGCACCGCTTGCCCGGCTCCCTTGCGCCAGAAAAACCAGCTCGCACCAGCCACCACAGCGAACAGCCGGGCGTCTTGCCAGGTACTGATGAAGTGCCCTTGGGTCATCACCATCTCCGGCACGATCACC
>CAZBKX010000046.1:0-3587 GCA_964492535.1 uncultured Rhodoferax sp.
GGATGCAGGACATGACGGCGCATCAGGCTGGCCAGCGGCCCTCGTCCCCGACGCAGGGCACCGGTTGGCATGCCGGAAGGTACGACCCTGGCCCGTCTTTCAAACTCACGCTCGGAGCCGCTTGACTGGGAAAACCTGTTGCGCAGAGTTTCAGAGATGATCTGTCGAGAAGCGCTCATGTGGTGTCTACCGATCTAAAGGCGCAGTTTAAGAACGAGGCGTGACAAATCCATGACAACTCGTTCAAAGTGGCTACATCTGAAAGTGAAAACCATATAAACTGTATGGCCCGTTTATTAACCTGGAGCCTGTATGGCAACTTCCGACATTCACATCGCAACTGAGAACACCAACAAGTCTGCCAACCAGGCTGAGGCGCCAGCCGTCAAGGCCGAATTGGTGACTCCATTGCCGCCGGTGAAGCAGCAAGCCGTGAAGACTAAAGCTCCCGTCAAAGCAGTCAGAAAACCGGCTGCCAGGAAAACTGTGACGGCTCCAGCCCCCATCGCAACGACTCCCAAGTCGCCGATCAAAGTCGCGCCGACACCTGCCGCAAAAGCAGTTGCCAAGCAACCTGCCAAAGTGCGCACAAAAGTGGTCGTGAAGGCCGAAATCCAGAAGCCGGTGAAACCCAGCATCAAGGTTTTGGTGGAAAAAGTGTCGAAACAGAAGAAGCCAAAGCTGGTGCGTGACAGCTTCACCATTCCCAAGCCCGAGTACATGGTGCTCGATGACCTGAAACAACGCTCTGCCAAAATTGGCAACTCCGCCAAAAAGAGTGAGCTGCTTCGTGCAGGCATCAAGGCGCTGGCAGCCATGACGGACGCAGCTTTCAAAGCAGCGTTGAACGCGGTACCCACCATCAAAACGGGCCGCCCGACCAAAGACTGACCAGCAGGCGGATGTTGTTCGCGTGGGCCCACCAAACCCCGCAGGTTAGACCAGCATTTCTTCAGGGGGCAACAACATGGCGATTCTTTCCCTGATGGAGTCGGCCCTCTCATAGCCAGCGATTTTTTCAACTTCAAGCAACATTTCCTGACCTGCGGCCAGCATGGAAACGCGGTCACGGCTATCGCGCAGGCTGGCGCGAAAAAACGCCGCTTGGTCTGGGGCCCGCCTGGCGAACATCCTTTCTGAAATATCGAACAGAAACATGCGGGTGGTGGCCAAAGAGCGCTTGCCCTCGAATTGGTCAACCGACACCATCACGCCGGGGGTCGAATCCGACACGGGGACAGATGTCAGATTTATCTCAGGGCCAGCAGGCAGCCGCGGCCCTGCACTTTTGGAGCTTCTCGCTTCAACCGGCTTCACCTCAGCAAGGTAGCCGGCCTGCATGAGCTGCAACACCAGCGCGTGTCCCTCGCCATGAAACAGGCTGGACAAGTAGGCGGCAGTGTTTAGCCCGTCAGCGAGAAGCAGCAAGGAACGCTCGCGCTGGCCCAGGGTCCTGACACCCGGTAGCAACTCTTTCTTTGCCAGATCCGTTTTTTGCAGCCTCATGATTTTGATTCAATAAAAGAAATCATTAGGCAATGCCTTTATGACCCCCTCATGACCGGTGAAACGGGTATCGAGCGCCAGAGCGTCCAAAGCATTCACCGCATCAGCTACGTTCATATCAACTCTTCAGCCTGCAGCCGCAGGTCTTTGTGTCACGGTAACCGGCAGGTAGAGCGTGATTACCCAGCAGGTAATCAACATCAGCGCTGACCCTATCAACGCATACAAAAGACCGCCCCATTGGTAGAGCAAACCAGACAACAAGGTACCCAGAAAACGCCCCAGCGCATTCGCGGCGTAATAGAACCCAACATCTTCTGCCGCCTTCTCGGATCCGGCATAAGCCAGCACCAGGTAAGAGTGGACAGAAGAATTCACGGCAAACGCAATTCCAAAAAGTGCCAAACCACCCACGACGACCCATTGAAGATGGGGAACATCAACGGCCACGGCGATAGCCATACCGATGGGGACCAGTGCCAGCACGGCGGACCATGAGCGGGCCGCAGGAACCTCGGTGCTTAATCCGTCAGGACTGCGTTTGACGATGTTGGGGGCCAGCGCCTGGACCAAACCGTAACCAATGGTCCAGGCGGCCAGAAAACCACCCACCATGGTGAACGTCCAACCCTGAGAGTAAAGAAACACCGGAACACCCACCACAAACCAGACATCACGCGCACCAAACAACATCACCCGTGCGGCAGCCAGGCCGTTGATGCCGGCGTTTTTGGCGAAAAGCTCTTTGGCGGACTTGGAGGCCTTGCTCTTTCCCATCAGGGTGGGCAGTGAAGTCACAACACCCACCAAAACCAAAGCCAGCATGCCCGCCATGCACCAGAGCGCGACCTTAAAGCCCAGAGACTCCAGCAACAAACCGCCCAGGAAAAAGCCCACACCCTTCATGGCATTTTTGCTGCCGGTGAACCATGCCACCCATTTGAACAGTTGGCTGGCGCCCTGCTCTTTGGCTTGCACGGCAGTGACCTTGATTGCTGATTTGCTCGCCGTTTTGGTGAGGTCCTTGGCAACACCGCAAACGCCCTGGGCCAACACAACCCAGGCCACTGACATCGCCGCCGTCCATTCAGGATTGAGCTGCGACAGCAGAGTGAATCCAATGATCTGGGTCACAAGCCCAACCGTCAGCATGCGTGTGATGCCGTAGCGGGTGGCCAGCCAGCCGCCAATGAGATTGGCCAGAATGCCCGCAGCCTCATAGAGCAAGAACAAAAATGCCAGTGTGAACGGTGAGTAGCCCAGACGGTAAAAATGCAGCAAAATCAACATACGCAACGCGCCGTCTGTCAGGGTGAACCCCCAATAAGCGGCGGTGACGATCGCATAGTGACGTGATGCACTCTGCATGTCAGATACCCACGCTGCGCATGTGGCAAGCCAGGTCGACCATCCGGCAGGCGTAACCCATCTCGTTGTCATACCAGGCATAGACCTTGAGCATCGTTCCATCGGTGACCATGGTCGACAGCGCGTCCACGATGGAGCTTCGTGTGTCGCGGGCGTAATCAGCGCTCACCAACGGGCGCTCCTCATAACCCAAAATGCCGGCCAGTGGTCCGCGGGCAGCGGCAGCGAACAGGGTATTGACTTCTTCTGCCCAGGTTTCGCGCTTGAGTTCAAAGACGCAATCGGTCAGCGACGCGTTGAGAACCGGGGCTCGCACGGCGTGGCCATTGAGCTTGCCTTTGAGCTCAGGATAAATCAACGCAATGGCGGTGGCGCTGCCTGTGGATGTAGGCGCCAGGCTCTCCATGGCGCTGCGTGCGCGGCGCAGGTCCTTGTGAGGAGCATCCACAACCAGATTGGTGTTGGTGGGGTTGTGAATCGTGGTGATCTGGCCGTGCCTGATGCCCAAATTCTCATGAATGACCTTGACTACGGGTGCCAGGCAATTCGTGGTGCAGGAGGCGGCTGTGACAATCCGGTTTTTGGCCGGGTCATACAGATCATGGTTGATACCCACTACGATATTGAGCACATCGCCCACCTTGACCGGTGCTGCCACGATGACCCGCTTGGCACCCCGATCCAGGTGACCCTGAATCGTCTCTGGCGTCAGG
>CAZBKX010000047.1:0-4662 GCA_964492535.1 uncultured Rhodoferax sp.
CCACCACCACCGACGGGTTCAAGTGGTCCAACGCCACATGCTGCGCCGCCTCCAGGGAGTTGTCGAGCTGGTAAGACCCGTCGTCATGGTGCTGGTGCGCTATTTGCTTCGCGTGCAGCTGGGTGTGCTGCACATCCGCCAGACCCACCACCGACGATCCCACGCGGACAAGCGCCACCGATTGCCATGCGCTGGCAAGCAGGAACGCGATGAGGACGAGTGCGCGAAGCATTTTTAAAATGTAGCACCAAATAAAAACCCGATGGCGTGTGCGGCCAGCGGGGCGCTGAACTTGACGGCGGGCAAGGCCACTGGCAGGGCCTTCACAGAACGTTGACACAAAGCGCGCATCATACGAGTCTGGTGACGGACGTTGCGACGAACGATGGCCCGGGAACGCCCGGGCGGCTTCCAAAGGAGTGATCTGTATTTTGAGCAAAAAATTCAAGGTAAATAAGGCTCTAGCCGGCAGGTTGACTGCATTGACAGGTTCTATTTTCATAGCATTTTGTCTGCCTGTTGCGCAGGCTCAAACGGGCGCTGCGGGTCTGGTCCAACTGCCCACGCTGGGTGACGGCAGCGACATCAGCAGCAGCGCCGAACGGCGTCTGGGTGACCGCGTTGCGCGCGAGCTGTACCGCGACCCGGACTACCTTGACGACCCGGTGCTGGCTGACTATGTGCAGGGCATTTGGCAGCCCTTGTTGGCGGCGGCGCGCGCGCGCGGTGACCTGACGCCCGAGCTGGAGGAGCGTTTTGCCTGGGAGATTCTGCTGGGCCGCGACCGCAGCGTGAACGCCTTTGCTCTGCCGGGGGGCTACCTGGGCGTGCACCTGGGTCTGATTGCCGTGGTGGCTAACCGGGACGAGCTGGCCTCGGTGCTGGGGCATGAGCTCAGCCACGTCACCCAGCGCCATATTTCGCGCCTCATGTCCAAGCAGAGCCAGCAAGCCCCCTGGATGCTGGGCGCGATGATTCTGGGTGCGCTGGCGGCCAGCAAGAGCCCGGACGCCGGCAACGCGATGATGATGGGTGGACAGGCCCTGGCCATGCAGAACCAGCTGAACTTCTCACGTGACATGGAGCGCGAAGCTGACCGGGTGGGCTTTGGCATCATGACCCAGGCCGGTTTTGAGGCCCAGGGCTTTGCCTCCATGTTTGACAAGCTGCAACAGGCCTCCCGGCTCAATGACAGCGGCGCTTACCCCTACCTGCGCAGTCACCCGCTCAGCACCGAGCGTATTGCCGATATGCGCTCCCGCCAAATGCTCGATCCCGGCAGCACGGCGGCCGCCACGACGGCTGAGCACGCCATGATTGTGGCGCGCGCCCGCGTGTTGTCCAACCCGGGCGTGGACGTCCTGCGCGCCCTGCGGGTCGAGGCGCACGGTGATTCGTTCAAGGCCTTGAGCGCCTCCCGCCAGGCGGGGGCGCTTTACGGTGCCGTGCTGGCGGCCAACCAAATGCGTGACTTCACCGAGGCAAGAGACTCCCTGGCGCGCCTGGACCTGCGCGTGCAGGGCGATCCACGCGCCTTGCGGCTGGTGCGCTGGCTGGAGACAGAGGTCGCCTTGACGGGCGGTAATGCGCCGCTGGCCGTGACCACGATGGGCAGCCCGAGCAGGGGCTTTGACAATCCGGCGGATCGGGCCGCCTCGCGGCCCGAGTTGTTGCTGGGGGCCATGGCCGCTGTTCGGCTCGGTGAACGCGACGGGGTCAAGCGCGCCGCGCAAGGCCTGCAAACCTGGGTGGCCACGCACCCGCGGGATGCCCAGGCCTGGCAGCTGCTCTCCAGCGCCCATGCCGCGCAAGGCCACACCCTGCGCGCCATTCGCGCCGATGCAGAAACCCAGGTGGCCCAACTGGACTATGCGGCAGCGCTCACCCGCTTCAAGGCGGCCCAAGACATGCTGCGCAGCGGGACAGCGGGTCGTTCGGGCGATGCAGCGGCGGACCACATTGATGCGTCCATCCTCGACACCCGCCAGCGCCAGGTGGAGTTACTTTTTAGAGAGCAGGCTCTCGACCGCTGAGTCGATCACGATGCCAAACACCGAATAAATCAGCGAGCCCAGCAGCGCAGCCAAAAAGCCGCTCACGTGGAACCCGGGCAGCACGCCCGCCGCCGACCAGAACATCAGCGCATTGATGACAAACAAAAACAGCCCCAGCGTGACCACGGTCACCGGCAGGGTCAGCACCACCAGCACGGGGCGCAACAACATGTTGAAGAGGCCAATCACCAGGGCAGCAATCAAGGCCGAACTAAAGCTGGCGACCTGAACGCCGCTGTAAAGATAGGCCACGGCCAGCAGGGCGGCTGCGCTGAGCAGCCATTTGAGGATAAGTTTCATCACCTCAGGATAGCACCGCACCCGGCTCAGCCTGTGACCGCTGTCAAGGCCGCACGATCAGCTTGGCTTGGGGTAACCGCTCTCGGCCCAGCCGGTGGCACTAACGCGGTTGAGCTTGAAGCCGGGGGACACACGCACCTGCGCCAGCACCCCGCCGACCTCGTCCCGGGCGCTCAGGGTCGCGCTGGGGTTGTCGTCGTCGGGCACGATGTCGAGCAGCACGGTCACACGAACCTCGCCCACGGTAATCGCGATGCTTTGGTGCAACTGGGCGTGCAATTGCTGTTCACTGCGGCGCACAAACTCGCTGGCGGTCTTGACGAGCGTGCTGAAGGCATTGCCATCGAGTGGTTTGGGGTTTTTCTTGTCACGCCCCATGGTCCAGGGCCCGATCAGCGCGGGCTCGGCGGCGCCGTCTTTGGTCATGGCCACGGCCCAGCCGTCATCGTCATCATTCTTGATCACCCTGGCGGTCCAGCCGTTGTCATGCCACAGGCGGGGTCGTTCGATTTTGGCGTCAGGATCGGGGAGAGATTCAGTCACAAGAGGGTATTTCGGTCAGAGGGCGGTGCAAAGAAAAGCATTCAATTTTATCGCGGTGGTGCCAGCGCAAAGCCCGCCCTGACCGGGTGGGCCAAAATCCGGACAGCCCGCGGGGTTTTGACGAAGTCTGGATACTCAGCCCACCTGAAAGGGGAGTAGCGACCTTGTTGCCATCTGGCAGCAAGCGCGTGTGTTTCGTCAATACGTTGCCATTCAACACGGCAGCCGGAGCACATAGAGGGGCTTGAGCAGGCCTTCTCCCGCAAGACCTTTTGGCGCGCACCTGCGTTTTCCAATTCATACAAGGTCTTGTCATGCAAACTATTGCACCCTTATGGCTGTGGGCAGCTTTTATTACCATTGTCCTGGCGTCGCTCTTTATTGATTTTGTGGTCCTCAAAAAACAGGGCGCGCACGACATTGGCGTCAAAGAGGCGCTGAACTGGTCCCTCGTCTGGGTGGCTCTGAGTTTCCTGTTCAATGGCCTGTTTTGGTGGGCTGTCAAAGACAGCACGGGCTCTGTCGAGATCGCCAACACCAAGTCACTGGAATTCTTGACCGGCTACCTGATTGAAAAATCACTGGCCGTGGACAATATCTTTGTCTTCCTGCTGATCTTCACCTACTTTGCGGTGCCCTCACATTTTCAGAAGCGGGTGCTGATGATCGGCATCATCGGCGCCATTGTGCTGCGCACCATCATGATTCTGGTGGGCGGTTGGCTGCTGGCTGAGTTCCACTGGATCTTGTATGTGTTCGGGGCCTTTTTGATCCTGACCGGCGTGAAGATGTGGTGGGCTGCGGGCAAGGAGCCATCGCTGGACGACAACCCGGCCCTGAAGCTGCTGCGCAGAATCCTGCCGGTCAGTAAAAACTACGATGGCGAGAAGTTCTGGACCGTGGAAAACGGCCAAAAAATCGCCACTCCGCTGCTGATGGTGATTTGCCTGGTGGCTCTCACCGACGTGATTTTTGCCGTGGACTCGATCCCTGCGATCTTCGCCATCACCAAAGATCCGTTTATTGTACTGACCAGCAATGTGTTTGCGATTTTGGGTCTGCGTGCCATGTACTTTTTGTTGGCTGCCGTGGCCAACAAGTTCCACTTGCTGAACTACGGGCTGGCCGTGATTTTGGTGTTCATTGGCACCAAGATGTGCCTGATTGATGTCTTCAAAATCCCGGTGGGCGTGTCGTTGGGTGTAGTGGTTGGCATTCTGGCAGTGACGATGCTGTTGAGCCTGCGTTCGGCGCCGGCGGATGTGAAGCACTGACCAGATCACGGTTTTCTGGATGGCAGGTCTGTGTGAAGATACAGACAGCGGCGGGGTCTCCCGCCCTCTTTTGTTAAAGCTGCCCAATGCACCTCTGTGATTTTCAGCGACTTCTCTTCACCACTGGCTTAGGTGGCGTAACGCTACTGACCCTGACCGCTTGTGTCGGCCCGACACAGTCTGTGCTCCGGCCCGAGCCAACCGAGCAATATGTGCCCCCCGAGCCACCCTCGGGCTACACTGCCAAGGCCATCCAGTACGCCCATAAAGACATGGTGTCTGCGGCCAACCCGTTGGCCGTGCCAGGGCAATTGCATTTACCCCCGAGCCTGCAGCCCCAACAGAGATTCACTGTAACCGGGGATGCGGTCAGCAGTTTTGCGGCGACTTCGCAGGCTGCGTTTGAGGTACTGCTGGTCTTGACGCAGCAGCGTCAACGCGAACTTTCTGATCAACGAGAGGTTGCGCGGCGCATGCCCTAGGCGTACCCG
>CAZBKX010000048.1:0-2583 GCA_964492535.1 uncultured Rhodoferax sp.
CCACGCGAACGCCCACGCCCATCGTAGAAGACACAGCGACTTTGCGAAGGTACACGCCTTTGCTGGTCGCTGGTTTTGCTTTGGTCAAAGCGTCGACCAGCGCAGCCAGGTTGCCCTGCAGTTTGTCGCTGTCAAAAGAACGACGGCCGATTGTGGAGTGAATAATGCCGGCCTTGTCGACACGAAACTGAACTTGCCCGGCTTTGGCATTTTTTACAGCAGTGGCCACATCAGGTGTCACAGTGCCCACCTTGGGGTTTGGCATCAGTCCACGTGGTCCCAGAATTTGACCCAATGTACCAACGATACGCATTGCGTCTGGAGCTGCAATCACGATGTCAAAGGGCATGTCGCCTGCTTTGATCATGGCTGCGAGATCGTCCATGCCGACGATATCAGCACCGGCTGCCTTCGCTTCTTCTGCTTTGGCACCCTGTGCAAACACAGCCACGCGCTTGGTCTTGCCTGTGCCGTTAGGCAGAACAACAGCACCTCGCACGACTTGGTCAGATTTCTTCGCATCAATGCCTAGCTGAACTGCCACGTCGATGGATTCGTCGAACTTGGCGTTCGCACACTCTTTCACGAGTCCAAGCGCATCAGCGAGAGGGTACAGCTTGTTGCTGTCCACTTTGCCGGCGAAGGACTTTTGTTTTTTAGTCATTTGAGCCATTTACACGCCCTCCACGTTCACGCCCATCGAGCGGGCAGAGCCGGCGATGGTTCGGACCGCTGCATCCATGTCGGCAGCGGTCAAGTCTTTCATTTTTGTCTTGGCGATCTCTTCGAGCTGGGCCCGTGTGATCTTCCCCACCTTGACGGTGTGTGGAGTCGATGAGCCCTTGTCAATTTTCACAGCCTTCTTGATCAAAATCGACGAAGGTGGCGACTTGATGACGAAAGTGAAGCTCTTGTCCGCAAATGCGGTGATCACCACGGGCAGTGGCAAGCCTGGCTCGATACCTTGGGTCTGGGCATTAAATGCCTTGCAGAATTCCATGATATTCAAACCGCGTTGACCCAGTGCGGGGCCGATGGGCGGTGATGGATTGGCTTTGCCTGCTGGGACTTGCAGTTTGACAAAACCGACGATTTTTTTCGCCATGCTTTTCTCCTTGCGGGTGATAACGCCCGGGCCGTGCTCCTAATTGAGCAGACCCTGGCTCCCCGGGGTTAACGACTCACTGACTACATCCGCACCGAGCCGAAAAGTGCGAAATCAGACCTTGAAAAAAATTTCAGGGTTAGGTTTTTTCGATTTGTGAGAATTCAAGTTCCACAGGGGTGGAGCGTCCAAAAATGGTGACCGCAACCCGGAGTTTGCTCTTTTCATAGTTGACGTCTTCAACTGACCCCGTAAAGTCAGTGAACGGGCCATCCTTGACCCGAACAAACTCACCCACAATAAATTCAACTTTGTGCCGCGGCTTTTCTGTGCCCTCCTGCATCTGGGTCACGATTTTCATGACCTCGGATTCCGAGATAGGCGCAGGCCTGTTTTTGACGCCGCCAACAAAGCCGGTCACTTTGTTGGTGTGCTTGATCAAATGCCAAGTTTCATCGTCCATGACCATCTCAACCAAAACGTAACCAGGAAAGAACTTGCGTTCAGTTGTCTTCTTTTGGCCGTTCTTTATCTCAACGACTTCCTCCATAGGAACCAAAACGCGGCCGAATTTATTTTCCATGCCGGCCCGGGCAATCCGTTCAGCAATGTTCCGCTCAACAGTTTTTTCCATGCCGGAGTAAGCGTGTACCACATACCAGCGCATATCCGGGTTGGTCGACGCTGTCGACAAAACCTGCGCTGCCGCGGGTATGCTGGTTGATGGGGTTTCTACAGAATCGGTCATTACTTTCTCCACCCCAGGATCAGGTCATAAAACAGCCATTCAAGCGTCTTGTCTGTCAGCCAGAGAAATATCGCCATGACAAGTACAAACACAAAAACATAAGCAGTCATTTGGATTGCTTCTTTACGAGCGGGCCAAACAACTTTTTTAACCTCTCGCCAAGAGTCTCGACCGAATGCCACCAATGCTTTGCCTGGCTCCGACGTGAAAAAAACCACCACAGCTGCTGCGAGGCCGACAAGCAGAGCACCCCACTGGACTAGCGAGCCCCGATTGCTTAAAACGTAAAAGGCGGCCAGGGCCGCGACGACCAAGGCGACAGAGGCCGCTAGCTTGGCCTTATCCGCCCCGGTACTGACGGTTTCTACTTGTGTGGTGGCCATTTTTTCTCTATCTCGCGCTTGTCAAAGTCAAATCAAAGCAGTTGCCTCAAGGCACTGAAGCCCGCCATTTACATAGCGGGCTTGGCTTCTCCACCTCATTTATAAAAATCAGGTGGCAGGGGCGGAAGGAATCGAACCATCAACCTTCGGTTTTGGAGACCGACGCTCTGCCAATTGAGCTACGCCCCTGCATCAATCAAAAAATTATTACGCGATGATCTTGGCAACCACACCGGCGCCGACAGTTTTGCCGCCTTCGCGGATAGCAAAACGCAGGCCTTCTTCCATGGCGATCGGGTTGATCAACTTGACGGTGATCGACACGTTGTCGCCTGGCATGACCATTT
>CAZBKX010000049.1:0-3279 GCA_964492535.1 uncultured Rhodoferax sp.
TACAAAGAAGGCATTGATATCAGCACCATCCAGTGGGCTGCTCACTAGATTCATCCCCAACCAACTGGAGAAAAAATAATGGCTTATTCTGAAAAAGTTGTCGATCACTACGAAAACCCCCGCAACGTCGGCTCTTTTGACAAGGGCGACGATTCTGTGGGCACAGGGATGGTCGGTGCTCCCGCTTGCGGTGACGTCATGAAGTTGCAAATCAAGGTCAATCCTGAAACGGGTGTGATTGAGGACGCACGTTTCAAGACATATGGCTGCGGTTCGGCCATTGCCTCGTCGTCTTTGGTGACCGAATGGGTCAAGGGCAAGACGCTGGATCAAGCGGCGGCTTTGAAAAACAGCGAAATTGCCGAAGAATTGGCTCTGCCGCCGGTGAAGATTCATTGCTCGATTTTGGCGGAAGACGCTATCAAGGCAGCAGTGGATGACTACCGCAAAAAACACATCGCTTCACAGACGCACTGAGATGGCTGTTACGCTGACTGAAGCCGCTGCACGTCATGTGAGCCGCTACCTCGCGAAGCGGGGCAAGGGTGTTGGTGTGCGCCTGGGCGTCAAGACCACCGGCTGCTCAGGGCTGGCCTACAAACTTGAGTACGTGGATGCTGCCGAGCCCGAAGACATGGTCTTTGAAGGACATGGCGTCAAGGTGTTGGTGGAGCCCAAAAGCTTTGCTTACCTGGACGGCACGGAGCTCGATTTTGTCCGCGAAGGCCTGAATGAAGGCTTTAAGTTTAACAACCCGCGTGAGCGTGATCGTTGCGGTTGCGGTGAGTCGTTTCGGGTGTGAATCTTCAGTCGAATGATTTTGAGCTGTTTGGTCTGACGCCCGGGTTTAACCAGGAGCGGACCTTGATAGACACGCGGTGGAAAGACTTGCAACGAGAAGTTCACCCTGACAAGTTTGCAGCTCAGGGAGTCGCCGCTCAGCGGATTTCCATGCAGTGGTCGGTGCGGATCAACGAGGCCTACCAACGACTGAAAGAGCCGCTCAGGAGGGCCGCCTACCTTTGTGAACTGAACGGTATGCCGGTCAACGCAGAGAACAACACAGCCATGCCTGCTGAATTCCTGATGCAGCAGATGGAGTGGCGTGAAGCACTCGACGAGGCGACCACCATCGCTGAGTTGGATGCGCTTGATGGACTGGTGCGGTCCACCCGTCAGCAGGCCTTGGAGTTGTGTGCCGGGTTTCTTGACGAAACGCAGGACTACGCACTGGCGGTCGGACAGGTCAGGGCGTTGATGTTCATTGACCGCTTCTCACGTGATATTGAAGCCCGCTTCGATCAAATGGACCCCACACACAAGGGACAATAGCGCCCCGTTTCCCTAAAAAAAATCATGGCGCTCTTACAAATTTCTGAACCCGGTCAGTCTCCCAATCCGCATGAGCGACGCTTGGCGGTAGGCATTGATTTGGGTACCACGCACTCCTTGGTCGCTTCGGTGCGCCATGGCGTTGCTGAATGTTTGCCTGATGATCAGGGTCGGGTCATCCTCCCATCAGTGGTTCGCTACCTGGCCGGTGATCGGCGGCAAATTGGGTTTGAGGCAGAAGCCTCTCTGGCACTTGACCCTGAAAACACCCTGGCTTCGGTCAAACGGTTCATGGGCCGCAGCTTGAAGGATGTGGCCGGATCGGATAAGTTGCCGTATCAGTTTGTAGATCATCCTGGCATGCTGGGCGTGCAAACTGTGCAGGGCGAAAAATCTCCTGTGGAGGTGAGTGCCGAGATTTTGGCTACTCTGCGATACCGCGCAGAAGATACACTGGGCGATGACTTGTATGGCGCAGTGATCACCGTGCCGGCCTATTTTGACGATGCCCAGCGTCAGGCCACCAAAGATGCGGCGCAATTGGCGGGCCTCAATGTGCTGCGCTTGATCAATGAGCCCACAGCCGCTGCCATCGCGTATGGGCTGGACAATGAGAGCGAGGGCACATATGCAATTTTTGACTTGGGTGGCGGCACGTTTGATATCTCCATCTTGCGCCTGACGCAGGGCGTGTTTGAAGTCGTGGCCACCGGTGGCGACTCTGCCCTCGGGGGCGATGATTACGATCATGCCTTGGCGCAATGGGTGCTGGCCCAGTCTGGCGGGCAGGTCGTGCAGGCTGCGGATAAAGCAGCCGTCAAGGTGGCGGCACGCGCGTGCAAGGAAGCCTTGTCCGTGGCGGCGTCCGCCACCTTCAAGGCGGTTCTGACTACCGCTGAACTCAGTCTGAATGTGACCGTGGCGCAATTTGAGACTGCGACAAGCGCTCTGACTGAGCGAACCCTCAACGCGGTGCGCAAGGCCCTGAGGGATGCACGGCTGACAGTGGATCAAATCAAAGGCGTTGTCATGGTCGGTGGATCAACCCGCATGCCCCAAATACAAAACGCCGTGGCGAGCTTCTTCGGGCGTGAGCCGCTCAACAACCTCAACCCGGACGAAGTCGTGGCTCTGGGAGCCGCGATCCAGGCCAATCAGTTGGCAGGCAACAACACGGCCGGGGAGTTGCTGCTGCTCGATGTGATTCCGCTGTCGCTGGGTGTTGAGACCATGGGCGGCCTGGTTGAGCGCATCGTTTTGCGCAACGAGACGATTCCCACAGCCAAGGCCCAGGATTTCACCACCTACCAGGACGGCCAGACGGCGCTCGCATTGCATGTGGTGCAGGGTGAACGTGACCTGACCGCAGATTGCCGCAGCCTGGCCCGCTTTGAACTGCGCGGTATTCCCCCCATGGCGGCAGGGGCTGCGCGGATTCGCGTTACCTTCACAGTGGATGCGGATGGTCTGCTGAACGTGAGTGCCCGGGAGCAGGTCAGTGGTGTTGAAGCACGTATCGATGTGAAGCCCACCTACGGCCTGGGCGATGACCAGATTGCCCGCATGTTGCAAGACAGTTTCACGACGGCCGAAGCCGACATGAAATCCCGTGCGTTGGTGCAAGCCCGTGTCGACCTGGACCGGATGCTTCTGGCCACCTCAAGCGCGCTGGCGGCTGATGGCGACTTGCTGTCGGACTCAGATCGGACCGAGGTGGACGCCTTGATGGCCGAGTTGCGTGAAGCGCGCGCACTTGAAGATCCGTCCGTGATTGAAGCCGCGACCCAGACACTCGCCAAAGGCACCGAGGCGTTCGCCGCGATGCGAATGAACCGCGGCATCCAAAAGGCGTTGGCCGGCAAAAAAATTGACACGATTTGAATCTGAACGAAAAACATATTTCATGCCCATCATCAAAATATTGCCACATCCTGAATACTGCCCCCA
>CAZBKX010000050.1:0-1520 GCA_964492535.1 uncultured Rhodoferax sp.
CATTCCTTTGTACAACGTACGATGACCGCCTTGACGATCTCAGACTTTTTGACCGTCCCCTGGGGAGTGGCTGACTGCACTGCCGCAACAACTATATCGCCGATGGCACCACTACGCCGGGTGGAGCCGCCCATGACATGGATGACCGTCAGTTCGCGAGCGCCCGTGTTATCAGCAACATTCAAACGAGACTCGAGCTGGATCATGACTGGGCCTCCACCGGGGTTTCATCAGCCGTGGATTCGATTACCTCGATCGGCGCTGCTGCGTCTTCGGCAACCCCTGCATCAGCGGTTCGGATCTCGTGCTTGACAATCGATTCGACCACCCAGCGCTTATCACGCGAGAGCGGGCGGCTTTCCACGATCTGGACCTGGTCGCCAATCTGGCAGCCCAGCTCATCGTGTGCCTTCACCCGCTTGCTCAAATGGACAACTTTGCGGTAGAGCGGGTGCCGGAATGTTCGACCGATTTCAACCACGACGGTCTTCATCATCTTGTTACTGGTTACCACACCAGTTATTCTACGCCGGTCATTCATGCTTCACCTTCCTGTACAGCCGTTGGTAGAGGCTCGTTCAAAATAGTCTCATAACGGGCGATATCGCGGCGCAGTATGCGCAGGCGGTTGGTGTCGGTCAGTTGACCGGTCACCTGCTGAAAGCGGAGCTTCATCAACTCGTCACGAGAATCCAAGAGCTTTGCCCGGATTTCTTCAACAGACATTTTTCGAATCTCTTCCGGTTTCATGCCTGCTCTCCTAAGGCCACTTCGTGGCGGGCGATTACTTTGGTCCGGATGGCGAATTTCCGCCGGGCCAGACTCAGCGCCTCACGCGCAGTTGCCTCATCCAGGCCGCCAACTTCAAACATGACTCGTCCAGGTTTGACCACGGCAACCCAGTATTCCACGTTCCCTTTCCCTTTACCCATGCGGGTTTCCGGGGGCTTTTGGGTGTACGGTTTATCCGGGAAAATCCGGATCCAAACCTTGCCGCGCCGTTTCATGGCATGCACAAGCGTTCGGCGGGCTGCTTCAATCTGGCGGGCAGTCACCCAGCCCGGTTCCAGCGCCAGCAGACCATATTCGCCGAAGGAAATCTCAACACCGCGCGATTCCTTGCCCTTCATGCGACCACGCATCTGCTTGCGGTACTTCACACGTTTTGGCATTAACATAGCATCAACCTCACTCCACAGACACCGCGGCTACTCGCTGACGTAGACGCCTTCGGTCGTCTCAACTTTTTCTTCCGCTTCAATCTTCATATCGCCGTGATTGACCCAGACCTTAATGCCAATCTGACCATAGGTAGTTGAAGCCTCGGTTCGGGCAAAATCGATATCCGCACGTAGAGTCTGCAAAGGTAAACGCCCCTCATGCAACCAGACCGTGCGAGCCATTTCTGCACCAGACAACCGTCCAGCAACCTCGATCTTGATGCCTTGTGCGCCCTGGCGCATGGCCTGCTGGATGGCACGTTTCATGGCCCGACGGTAACTGATCCGGCGCTCAAGCTG
>CAZBKX010000051.1:0-1677 GCA_964492535.1 uncultured Rhodoferax sp.
TTGCCCTTTTCTTTTTCTTGCAGGATTTCTTAAATGTGCTTCTATGTTTATGTGCCTGACGGTGCCGGGGCTCATTAGAGATAATATTTTATTTGTAACAGATTGTCACAATTCGTCATCCGGATTTTTCGGACGGAAGAGACTGCTTCTTGCCATCCGTATTGTCGGATAGGCATGAGGCACATATTGTCACTTTTAACAACGGTAATCAGTGCTTTAGCCATAAGCAAAGAGGACAGCTAACAATCATTATGCATCTGATATTATTGGTAATATTATTTTGAAGGTCTGGATCGATTGATAAGCGGTCGATGGGCTCGGGAAAAAGGCAGTAGCCTTGGATGTTCTTCATCTCGCTGGCGCGCGGATGAGCTCTGAACGATTTACTTATCATGGTTATCATCAGGTTATCTGAAAAAGAGCGATGAAGGATAATCCGGCATAAGCACTTAATTATATTATTTATATTTCTAGCTTGGGCGCAGATAGTTTGATCAGTACGCAAGGTCAAACAGGGTTAGGGCAGTGACTCACTAACGTAATTGCCCTAAACAGAACTTGACCTGACTGTGAGTGTCGCGTCGAGCCTAAACCCCTTCCTATAATGCTCAGAATTGCCTTTCGGATCAAAGACGAAGATTATAATCGGTAATCGAAGCTTCTAAATTAGCGTATTGATTTCAGATTCATTTGATGTTAAGAAAAAAAAGATTTAGGAGAAGTTCACTTCTTATCACCTAAACCAATCTTTCTTACCCATTCTTTTTTTGCGGTTGCGTTTTTTCATCTTTTCATAACTGCCTGGCCATAGCCGAGCGCAAACTGCCTCTCATTTGATATACTTATAATAATCACTTTTCAGGAATGATTCGGAATACGACAGCCA
Source organism: uncultured Rhodoferax sp. (assembly GCA_964492535.1). Taxonomy (GTDB): domain Bacteria; phylum Pseudomonadota; class Gammaproteobacteria; order Burkholderiales; family Burkholderiaceae_C; genus Rhodoferax. The sequence goes on from CAZBKX010000051.1 coordinate 887, forward strand.
CATTTAGCATGTATAAAAGTGGCTCTAGAGCTTTAGATGAAAGGTTAAGAAATGGCAGTGAACCCGGTTTCACCAGCGGTACGTGATTTGGCCCGGTGGCTATTTGAGCACGAGGTCGCTGCGGGTGAATCCTGTGAGAAAAAGATACACGGAGCCTTTCATGTCTGTGACAAGTTGCGCAATGCTCTATCGACATTAGCGGGGATTGCCGGCTATAAGTCATTGCTTAATCGTGCCCTGGCGCTAGCAAAGGCAGACGTTCACGGGCTTGACGCCTATCAGGTCAATGCACAGGGACATTTAGAGATACCTGAAGGGGCTGAGACTAAACAAGACATTGACGAGACGATAAATGGAGAAATCATTGTCGTGGCACAGATGCTTGGACTTCTGTTTGTTTTCATTGGTGAACATTTAACTCTGAACCTCGTTCGTGATGTGTGGCCGAATGCACCTTTCGAAGGAACAGCTTCCGGAGCGGAGGAAAAATGATGAGCGCAGAAACCAGCGTAATTATTCATAAAATGACAACAGGAGTCCCGGGCATGGATGAGGTCATGGGTGGAGGCCTGCCCGAATATTCCTTCAACATCATCGCGGGTTCGCCGGGATGCGGCAAGACGACGCTTGCGCATCAAATCGTGTTTGCCAACGCAACACCCGAGCGTCCCGCCCTCTATTTCACGATTCTGGGTGAACCTGCCCTGAAGATGCTGCGGTATCAGCAGCAATATGAATTCTTTGACCTTGCAAAGTTGAAAGACTCCATTCGTTTCATAAACCTGAGCCAT
>CAZBKX010000052.1:0-4219 GCA_964492535.1 uncultured Rhodoferax sp.
CATCATGTTTTCGCCCTTTGGGATGATTGGGTAGGATGAACCATGACACAGCAATTTCTCGTCCACGCCATTTGGGATTCTCAGGCGCATGTCTGGTCCGCCTATTCAGACGACGTGCCCGGACTCATCGCAGAAGCAGACACGCTGGAAGCACTGGCGACCAAGCTGCAGACTCTGGTGCCCGAGCTGCTGGAATTGAACGTGTTTCCAGATCAGACAGACGTTTTCGAAAATGCAGTCGTCAACGTGACGGTGACAGACGAATTGAAGGATGCGGCCCAATGTCAATCGGCCTGCTTGGTACACACAATGAGCATTCGTTTCAATGAGCAAGTCAGCGTCATAGTGCAAGAGGCCGCCGCGAAGCCGGGCGAGTTGGGCTACTACGCCCGGATCAAGCCGGGTCGTGTGCCAGAAAGCGGGGAATGAGTGGTGACCTTGAACGTGGCCAGCAGCCTCGAAGGCTTGGCCCGAGCAGAGGAAATGCTTTCCTTTGGACGGGCGCAGATCGAGCCCCAGGTTTCCAAGCGGGTGCGCCTGAAACACATCGTCCGCCGTCAGGGCCGAGGCGAGGACCCGACATGACCGAGTCCACCTCACCGCCGCTATATCCAATCCAGGAGACCGAGGTCGAGATCACGGCCATTCGGGCGCAGGGTGCGGGCGGGCAAAACGTCAACAAAGTCTCCAGCGCGATTCATCTGCGCTTTGATATTGCGGCTTCCAGCTTGCCCGAGGATGTGAAAGAGAGATTGCTCGCCTTGTCAGACAGCCGCATCACCAAAGAAGGTGTGCTGGTCATCAAGGCGCAGCAGCACCGCACCCAGGAGGCGAACCGGCTGGACGCACTTGCGCGCCTGCAGGAACTGGTCAACAGCGTGGCCGTGGCGCCCAAGGTCCGCCGCGCTACCAAGCCCAGCTACGGCTCAAAGCAGAGGCTGCGCGTTGCCAAAAGCCAGCGGTCTGAGACCAAGGCCCTGCGCGGCCCGGTCAAGGATTAGGCGGGCTACCTCGGGTCTTGCGCCCTGTCAAATCGGATGCGCACACGGGGTGTGATCATTTTGGGTATCGGGCTTGTTCACAGTCCGCTTCACTTCAAGGAGGCTTTCATGACCCCCCAGCGCATCTTGCTCCTTCAAGGCCACCCTGACGCCGTCACGCCCCATTTGTGCCACGCGCTGGCCGACGCCTATGCGAAAGGCGCCGAATCTGCCGGGCATGCGGTGCGACGGGTGCCGGTGGCGCTTCTGGACTTCCCGCTGCTGCGCAGCCAGCAGGCCTGGGAAGAGGGTGCGCTGCCGCCCGGCTTGGTGCAGGCCCAGGAGGACATCACCTGGGCCCAGCACCTGGTGCTGTTTTTTCCGCTGTGGCTGGGGGATATGCCCGCCTTGCTCAAGGGTTTTCTGGAGCAGGTGGCGCGGCCCGGCTTTGCCTTCAAGCCCGAGGGCGGCAATCCGTTTGGCAAAAAGGGGCTCACAGGTCGCTCGGCCCGCGTGGTGGTCACGATGGGCATGCCGGCGCTGGTGTACCGCTGGTACTTTCGCGCGCACAGCGTCAAGAATCTGGAGCGCAATATTCTGGGTTTTGTTGGCATCTCGCCCGTGAATGAAACCCTGATTGGCCAGGTGGACAAGCTGGGCGAAGAGGGCGCTCGCCCCTGGCTGGAGAAGCTGCGCAAGCTCGGCGCTGCCGCGCAGTAGACGCGCGCTATGGGGCGTGGCGGGACAGATACGCCGATGACGTGGCGGTGGCCGTCAACTTGCCTTTTTCACTGAACAGTTCAGCCCGGAGATAGCCCACGGTTTTGCCGAGTTTGACGATGGTGCCCACCGCGGTGAACCTGCCCGCGCGGGAAGGCCGCAAAAAGCTCACGTTGATGTCAATCGACGAGGGCGTCACCCGCAGTTGCTCCACGGCCATGACCGCATGGGCCATCGCCGCGTCCAGCATGGCGGTCACAAAACCGCCCTGCACCACATCAATGGAATGGCAACAGTCCAGGCCGGGCTCGAACGCCATGGATACCTGGTTTTTCTCGGGTTCAAACCCGATCACAGCGCCCTTGAGTGTGGTGAGGCAGGCGGGCCTGCCTTGATTGAGCAAGTCGATGGTGTGGGCTGGAGTCATGGGTTTTAGGGTCGGTCATGTTGTGACGGTCAGTCTATCTGCATCAATCCACTGAATCTGTCGGCCGCCACGGATGGCTGTGGTCATGCCCTGAGAGGGCATGACCCATAATGCCGCCTCATCCGGCCCGCAAAGGGCCTGCAAAATTGTCTCGAGAAACGACGTTTGGGCTTCCCGAAAGGGGCCAGCGGCAGGAGTGAAAGAAAACATGGCTATCCAATGGTTCCCCGGTCACATGCATTTGACCAAAAAAGCAATTGGTGAGCGCATCAAGAACATTGACGTGGTGATCGAACTGCTGGATGCCCGTTTGCCCGGCTCAAGCGCCAACCCCATGCTGGCCGAGCTGACCTTGGGGCGGCCCATGTTGAAGGTGCTCAACAAGCAAGACCTGGCCGACCCCGTGCGCACCGCAGAGTGGCTGGCGCACTACAACAGCCAACCCGGCACCCGCGCCATCGGGCTCGATGCCAGCATGACCACCCCCTCCAAGGCCCTGATTCCGGCCTGCTTTGAGCTCGCGCCCAACCGGGGCGGCATGGTCAAACCGATGCGTGTGCTCATTTGCGGTATCCCCAACGTAGGCAAATCCACGCTCATCAACACCCTCACGGGCAAGCGCGCTGCCAAGACTGGCGACGAGGCCGGCATCACCAAGCTGGAGCAACGCATCTCGCTGGCCGATGACTTCTATCTGTATGACACGCCGGGCGTGCTGTGGCCGCGCATCATTGTGGCCAAGAGCGGCTACAACCTGGCGGCCAGCGGCGCGATCGGGCGCAATGCCTTCAACGAAGAAGAAGTGGCACTGGAGCTGCTGGACTACCTCAAAACCCATTACCCGCAGATGGTCGAGGGTCGATTCAAGTTGGAGGGCGTGGCCGCCATGACGGATGAGCAACTGCTCGACGCCATCGGCCGTAAACGCGGCGCCCTGCAGGGCGGCAACCGCATCAACATGCAGAAAGCCGCTGAGATTGCAATTTACGACTTCCGCTCGGCCGTGATGGGGCGCATGACTTTGGAAACGCCAGAAGAGTTTGCCGTGTGGCTGGCCGCCGGCGAGAAACTCGACGCCGAGCGCCAGGTCAAGAAAGACGCGATTGAACTCGACCGCAAAATCCGGTTCAAAAAGATCCCAAGGCCGGATTCACGCGCGCAGTGACACGCAGCAAACCCCTGGGGCCTCTGAACGGCTGCCGGCTCGGGCGGACCTGGACTTGGCGGGCGAGTGTCATTCCCCCTGGCGCAGTACCACGTCCGAGCACGGATGCGCCACGCAGGGCAGCACGCAACCCGCTGTCATTTCTTCGGTGCTCAGGCCCGGCCATTCAATCTCATAGCGCACCTGGCCGCTCACCAGTTGCCCGATGCAGGTGCGGCAGGTGCCATTGCGGCACGAGCTGGGCCAGTCAATGCTGCCTTGCTCCAGTGACGTAAGCAGCGGCTGGTTGGACCAGGCGTCAAACTGCTGTCCGTCGGCTTCGGTGTGGCCGATAAATAGTGTGGGTGTATCGTTGAAACTCATGGCGCTATTGTATTTTGAGCATTAAATGCGCCTCTAGCCGGCATGTATAAACACGTGGTCGCTATGTAATATATAGCTCACTAAAATTTCGAGCTGACTTTAACTGGACGCCTTTGCATGAATTTACACATCGACTTTGTCTCGGACATCTCTTGCCCCTGGTGCGCTGTGGGTCTGTGGTCTCTGGAGCAGGCTCTGGAAAGCCTGCAAGGTGAGGTCACGGCCGAGCTGCATTTCCAACCCTTTGAGCTCAACCCCAAGATGCCGCCCGGCGGCCAGGACATCAGTGAGCACCTGACCCAAAAGTATGGCTCCACGGCCGAGCAGCAGGTGCAAATTCGCGCCTCTATTGCCGAGCGTGGCCAAGGGGTGGGGTTTGAGTTCAATCCCGCCGGGCGTGGCCGTATCTACAACACGTTCAACGCCCACCGCTTGCTGCACTGGGCTGCGCTGCAAAGCCCGGGACAGGAGCTGGCCTTCAAGAAGGCCTTGCTGCTAGCCTGCCACCACGAGGGCCAAAACATGGAGTCCCACGACGTCTTGCTGCAAGCCGTGAATGATGCC
>CAZBKX010000053.1:0-1903 GCA_964492535.1 uncultured Rhodoferax sp.
GCGGCCGCCGGCGTGGAACTCGAGGCGATTGCTGCGCAGATGGTGGCCGGCGAGGAACAGGCCGGCGTGCTGGCGGCGCAGGCCGAGGAGCAGGCGCTGGAGCTGCCGGCCTTCGAGGACGCCGTGCGTACCGCGCAGGCGGCCAGCAACCAGCAGCGTGGGCTGGTGTCGCAGGTGCAGCAGCAGATCCAGGTGTTGGCGGCCGAAGGCCGCAGTGTCGACGAGCAGTCGCGCCAGATCAAAAGCCGGCGGGAGCGGCTCGCCGGTGAACGGCAGGGCCTGCAGGCGCCAGACGCAGCAAGCATCGAAGTCCTCGAGGCACAGGAAGCGGCAGCGAGCGAGGCATCGGAGACCGCCGAGGCGCGGTTGCACGAGCTGGCCGAACACGTCCCCAGCGTCGACGAACAACGCCGCGCCGCACAGGAGGCGGTGAACCGCGAGTCGGGCCGGCTGGCCGATGTCGGGGCCCGCCTCGATGCGCTGCGCGCGCTGCAGGAGAAAGTGCAGACCGAAGGCAAGCTCAAGCCCTGGCTGGAGCGCCACGGCCTGGGCAGCCTGCAAGGGCTGTGGACGCAGGTGCATATCGAGCCGGGCTGGGAAACCGCCCTCGAGTCCGCCCTGCGCGAGCGTCTCAACGCGCTGGCCGTGGGCCGGCTGGACACCGTTCGCGCCTTTGCCGCCGATGCCCCCCCGGCCAAGCTGGCGTTCTACGCGCTGCCCACCGGCGCCATGGCGCAGACCCACCAGACGCTGCCTCGCCTGGCCGATCTGCTGCGCCTGGGCGATGCCGGGCTGAAGGCGCTGCTGGGCGACTGGCTGGAGGGTGTGTACACGGCCGCGTCGATCGACGAGGCGCTGTCCCGGCGCTCCAGCCTGACGCATGGCGAAGTGATCATGACGCGTGAGGGCCACGCCGTGTCGCAGCACGCGGTGGCGTTCTACGCGCCCGACTCCGAGCAGGCCGGCATGCTGGCGCGCGCGCAAGAGATCGAAAATCTCGATCGTCAGCAGCGGGCGCAAGCCCTCATCGCGGATGAGGCGCGTGGCGGCTCGGTGCGCCTGGAAGCCGCCTATACCGATGCTTCGCAGCGTCTGTTGGCTGCCCGTCGCGAGGCCGCCGAGGCGCAGAACCGTGCGCACGGCCTGCACGTGGAGTTGCTGCGCCTGACGCAACTGGCCGACGCCGCCAATTCGCGGCGCGAGCAACTCGGTGAAGAACTGATCGAGATCGACGCCCAGCTCGAGATCCTGGAAGAGCGCCGCGCCACCGCCGAAGGGCGCTTCGAGGAACTGGACAGCCAGCTCGCGCAGACGCAGGAACGCCACGCCGAACTCGACGACGCCGTGATCGCCGCCGAGCGCCGCCTGTCCGAGGCGCGCGAGCGGCAGCGCGCGCTGGAACGCCAGGCACAGGAGGCGCGCTTCCAGGCCCGGTCGCTGGCGGCACGGCGCGACGAGCTGCAGCGCAGCATCGAGACCGCCGCCGCGCAGGTGGCGGCCAATGTGCAGGCCGGCGAACAGTTGCAACTGGAACTGGGCGGCTTCGACGACGCCGCGGCCAGTTCGGGCCTGCAGACGGCGCTCGCGCTCAAGCTCGAACGCGAGCAGGCGCTCGGCCTGGCGCGGAGCATTTACGACGACCTGAGCGCGCAGCTCAGGCGCGCCGACGAACAGCGCCTGGCCCACGAGCGCAGCCTGGACCCCTTGCGCCAGAAGATCACCCAGCTGCAACTGGAGTTGCAGGCGGCCCAGCTCGGTGGCGCGCAGTACCTGGAGCAGCTCGTCGCGGCCGGCGTCGACTTCGAGGTACTGGCCCGGACGATCGAGGACGGCGGCGTCAAGCTGTGGGGCCTGCAGACCGAGATCGACCGCATCCAGAAGGAGATCAAGAAGCTCAGGATGA
>CAZBKX010000054.1:0-2206 GCA_964492535.1 uncultured Rhodoferax sp.
CAAGCGCCCCAGCGTGGCGACGGTGCGCTGCTTGGGGCGGCCAGTGACCCCATCTCGGTAGGCCTCGACGAGTTGGACGTAGCGATGAGGGCCGGAGCGGGTGAGTTTGATGAACACACCACTACTTTATCACGGATTTACCAATGAAAAATCGAAAATCATGCCATTACACAACTGGCGTTTCAACAGGTTAGATCGTTGATTTCATTGGGGGCTGATGGACTTTGGGCTGAATAGCTGTCGAACCCGGGAGAACACATGATTAACGGAATTACGCTGGATCGCGTTGCCATCGTCGGTTCAGTGCTTGTGAGCGCTGCCATCCTTGCTGGATGCACCTCCAAACCGGGTGATTCAGACATCGGTAAACAGGTCGGCCAAGTTTTTCAATGCAGCCCATTTGACGTGGTCGAAGTCAAGAAAACCGATGGTGCAGTCCTACCCGACAACCAATACCAGGTTGCTTTGACCTTCGAGGCCCACATAAAGGGCGGTAAGAGTGGTGCAGCTACGTTGCTGGCAAATATTATGAAAGGGCGAGTTGATCTCGAAACGGCTCGTGACGAGCGGAACCACAAACCATTTGAACAGCGCGAGGAAGGAAATAAAAAGGTGAAGCAGTTGGAAAAACAACTGCAAGATTTACAGGGGGGCGAGTGCGAAAGTATCCAAACGAGCTATCTGCTGGACAGCTTGCTTGAAGGGACCAATGCAAAGCTGAAAAATATGACCGGGCCAATCGCCGTTCCCTACATTGTAAAAATGCAGGGCGTAGTGAACATGTCAAAGGCTGAGTCCGGATGGGTGTTTACTCAGATTCCGCCGTTTTTCACTATTAACGAAGTTGTTGAGAGTGAGCCTATTCAATTTTCAAGACCGGTCGCGGTTGCAGTTCAGTAGACGTGTGATGCACGCCAGAGCCTTGATCATTCAATCGGATCAACATGAAACAATTTTTAGCTCTTTTCCTCAGTATTTTGGCTATAGCTGCACAAGCAGAACCACTTCAAATCCCAACTGGTCGTGGAAGCAATGTTCCCGTCTATTGGGACAAGGTTGAAGGTGCCACTGCCACCGTGGTTTTGTTGCAAGGTGGTGATGGTGTTGTCGCGTTTTCCGGTCCAGGTAAAGGCGGCAAACCGAAAGGCAACAACTTTCTGACACGCTCATTTGATTTGTTCGCCGCTCAGAAAGTGAACGTTGCGGTCATGGGTACGACTACTGAGAGCGGGTTGACCTATCCAGACCGAGTAGGTGATGACCACTTGTCGGACGTGGCAACAGTCGCGCAAACGGTTCGTGGCCTAAGCGCCGTTCCGGTGTGGCTGGTCGGTACGAGCCGTGGGACAGTGTCTGCGACAGCAGCGGCCATCCGATACGCAGGCAAACCGGTGTTTGACGGCATTGTGCTGACCTCGGCAATCGTTGGTGGCAAAAAGCCTCAAGCTGTACCCCGCCAGAGCGTGGACAAGATTCGTGTGCCTGTGCTGGTGTATATGCACGTCAACGATGGCTGTTCCGAGTGCCAACTGTCTGACGCGAAGTGGTTGATAGGCAAATTCAAAGGTGCTGCCGTGCAGGCATTTATGGCTGTTCAAGGCGGTGGTAATCCGACTGGAGACCCTTGCCATGGCTCTCACTACCATGGGTTCATCGGCATGGAAAGTCAGGCGGTTTCAGATATTGTCGGCTGGATCAACAATCCTGTTGCGGTGGTCAAGTAGTGGTTCCCCATAGGAATCAGAACTGCCACATTGATTCGCCCAAGCGCTTACAGCAGGAACTCAAAATGGACAGAAGGGAAATATTGAAGGGTCTTGGCGCTGGCGCTGTCAGTATCGGCCTCGGTCCATCGGCATGGTCAGGATCAGTTTTGGCAACACCAAAATCACCAGTGTCCGAAACGCCGCACCGCCCAAAGTCCGTCAAAATCATCGGTGTTGGCGGCGCAGGTTGCAACTTCATTCACTCATTCAGATCATGCCCTGATCCACACAATCTCACCAACGTGACAGAACTGGTGTGCGTTGACCTTGGAATGGAGAGCCTGCCGTCAGTCGATACTCTCTACGAAACGACGGTTCGCGGTCTACAACTGAAGACGATTTCGCTTGCACCCTGCGGTGCTGGTGGTCGGGTGAATGCTGCACGTACCGCCGCACTGCGCAATATCGACGTGCTAAATGCCACCGTAAACGGTACAGGC
>CAZBKX010000055.1:0-2663 GCA_964492535.1 uncultured Rhodoferax sp.
GTTGGAGGTTGTGATGCTTCACGCCGACAACAACCAGTCCCGCGCCGCGCAATGGCTGGGCCTGAACCGCAACACCTTGCGCAAAAAACTGCTCGAACACAAATTAGTCGACTAGCCCGCATTGGCGCGTCAGCCCGCAACCTTTTTATCTTCAAACCCTCTGAACCCATGAACGCACTTCTTTCCGTCTCCGACAAAACCGGCATCCTTGAATTCGCGCAGGCCCTGCACGGACTGGGCATCAAGCTCCTGTCCACCGGCGGCACCGCCAAGCTCTTGGCTGATGCCGGCCTGCCCGTGACCGAGGTGGCTGAAGTCACCGGTTTCCCGGAAATGCTGGACGGCCGGGTCAAGACCTTGCACCCCAAGGTGCATGGTGGCCTGCTGGCCCGGCGCGACCTGCCCGAGCACATGGCCGCCATCCAGGCGCACGGCATCGACACCATTGATTTGCTGGTGGTCAATCTGTACCCGTTTGAGTCCACCGTGGCCAAGGCCGGCTGCACCCTGGAAGACGCCATTGAGAACATCGACATCGGCGGCCCCGCCATGGTGCGCAGTGCAGCTAAAAACTGGAAAGACGTGGCGGTGCTGACCGACGCCTCGCAGTACGCGCAAGTGCTGGCCGAGTTGACGAAGGGTGGTTTGACGCTCAAAACCAAATTTGCCCTGTCGGTAGCGGCGTTCAACCGCATCAGCCAGTATGACGGCGCCATCAGCGACTATTTGTCGTCGATCAACTTTGAAGAAAACAACGGCACGCCTTCGCGCCAACTGTTCCCGGCCCAGGCCAACAGTCAGTTCATCAAGCTGCAAGACCTGCGCTATGGCGAGAATCCGCACCAAAGCGCCGCGTTCTACCGTGACCTGAACCCTGCGCCCGGCTCGCTGGTGACCGCGGTGCAACTGCAAGGCAAGGAACTGAGTTTCAACAACATCGCCGACGCCGATGCCGCCTGGGAATGCGTGAAGAGCTTTGATGCGTCCATCGATGCTGCCTGCGTGATCGTCAAGCACGCCAACCCGTGCGGCGTGGCGGTGGGTAAAGACGCGTTGGAGGCCTACAGCAAGGCCTTCCAGACTGACCCCACCTCGGCGTTTGGCGGCATCATCGCCTTCAACCGCCCGCTCGATGGGGCCGCCGCCCAGCAAGTGTCCAAGCAGTTCGTTGAGGTGCTGATGGCGCCCGATTTCACGCCCGAGGCGCTGGAAGTCTTCAAGACCAAGGTGAACGTGCGCATCCTGAAAATCAGCCTGCCCGCTGGTAGCGCCAGTGACTGGGATAACGGGCGCAACGTCATGGACATCAAGCGCATTGGCTCGGGCCTGCTGATGCAAACCGCCGACAACCACCAGTTGACGCTGGCGGACCTGAAAGTGGTGACCCAAGTGCAGCCCTCGCCTGAGCAGTTGCAAGACCTGCTGTTTGCCTGGAACGTGGCCAAGTTCGTCAAGAGCAACGCGATTGTGTTCTGCAAGGGTGGCATGACTATGGGCGTGGGCGCGGGCCAGATGAGCCGCCTGGACTCGGCGCGCATTGCCAGCATCAAGGCGCAGCACGCCAATCTGTCGCTCAGCGGCACGGCCGTGGCCAGCGATGCGTTTTTCCCGTTCCGGGACGGCCTTGATGTGGTGGTGGATGCAGGCGCCACCTGCGTCATCCAGCCCGGCGGCTCCATGCGTGATCAGGAAGTGATTGACGCAGCCAACGAGCGCGGCGTGGCCATGGTGTTTAGCGGCGTGCGGCATTTTCGGCATTGATTGGTGCAAAAATTGGCCTCTAGCCGGCATAAATCATAGGCTGGTAGCTATCAATTTTTATTTTTTTAAGTGAGTAACGGGTCTTGGTTTAGCAAATTCGTACTCGCCACTTGCATTATGAGGGCTGAGCTTTCGGGCTAAGCACCCGGTAACTTGCGATTTATCAAGGGGTGATCGGTCTCCACGGAAACAATGAAAACTCTTTTATGCGGTCTGTTGACTGCGTCATTGATTGAATTCTCAAATTTCAAATGGAGTCGTCATGATGAATTTATCGAGCTACGCCGAATCTCAAACCCAATTTTTAGATGCTTTAAAGCCTTTGCAGGTGGCAGCAGGTGCTGCAGCTTTTGTCATATCTGATGCTGCGCAAGAGCTATTTACCATCAGGTCCGAGTTGGCCGCTGCTGCGGTAGCCAAAGGATTGACTGGCCTGGTGCCCTTGGTTGCGCCGGGCGATGTCAGCAACGGGTTATGGCAGCTGCCTTCTGATCTCAAGGAGGAGTCCGAGCGCTGGGTGCAGGGGATGGTGGCGGCGATGAGTGTGATGTCGCGCGCGCAACAAAGGTTGTTTGAACTCCAGGTTCAATTGTTTTCTCATCGTGTGCAGGATGCCGTCAAGACTCTCGTCAAGGTCAACGGTGCATTAGTCAGTCGCCGGGTATCAGCGCAGATCATTAGCTTTGCTGACCGGCGAGCGGCTTCACAGGCTGCAGCCGCACTTGAAGAGGCTAGCCCCCTGGCCGCTGACCTTGATGCCAGTGACTTGAAAAAAAAGCGGGCCGTAGGCTAGCGCGGTTACAAGCCGTCACGCGGCCGGATTTTTCCAAAAAGGCTCAAAATCTATAGCAAATTGAACACTTCAGCCGCTGCCGCCACGGTGTCGGCAATGTCTGCATCGG
>CAZBKX010000056.1:0-7672 GCA_964492535.1 uncultured Rhodoferax sp.
CCCGGCCAGCGTGATGCGGTGCTCGCGCTGCAGCGCCTCCATCAGGCCCGGGCGGCGCAGCACTTCGGCATACAAGCCCTCGGTGGGGAGAAACAAAATGGCGAAATCCGTGGTGTGGGGCGGCTCAATGTATTTCTCGGAGATCGATTTCGCCTCCAGCCGGATGCGCACCTCCAGCGCCCGGCCTGCAGCCTCGGCAGCCACGCCGTCGGCGCGGCCCTGGGCGTCAATCAGGCGCTCATAGTCTTCGTTCGGAAACTTGGCGTCGATCGGCAGCCACAGCGGCTCCCCGTGGGCGGATTGGCCGGGCAGCTTGATGGCAAAGTCCACCACATTCTTGCTCCCGGGGCGCGTGGCCACCTGCGCGCTGAATTGATCGGTCACCAGCACCTGCTCCAGGAGCGAGGCCAGTTGTGCCTCGCCGAAAACACCCCGGGTCTTGACGTTGGTCAGCAAATGTTTGAGATCCCCCACGCCTTGCGCCAGGGTTTGCATCTCGCCCAGGCCCTTATGCACCTGCTCCAGCCGGTCGGCCACCTGCTTGAAACTCTCGCCCAAGCGGGTTTGCAGGGTGGCGTGCAGCTTTTCATCCACCGTGGCGCGCATTTCATCAAGTTTGGTGGCATTGGTGGCCTGGAGCTGCGCCAACTGGGCCTCCAGCGTCTGGCGCACCTCACTCATGCGCCGCGCATTGGACTCAGTCAGGGACTGGAGCTGAAAGGTCAGCGTGTCTGACAGGGTCTTTTGCAGCAAGGCCAATTGCTGGCCAAAGGCATCAATCTGGGTATTTTGGGTGCGAGTGGCTTCGGCCCCCTGCTGCACCAGGGAGCGCTGAAAAATGGCCAGGTTCTGGGTCAATTCCTGTCGTCCGCCCCGGGAAGACTCGCTGATTTCCCGGCGCAACTCGCGCTCCAGCCGGTCCAGCCGTTCGGTGTTGGTCTGCACCGCAGCCAGCAAGTCACGCCGACCCTGCTCTGCTACTTGCCCGCCGGGCTGATCGGACCGGCGAGTCACCATCCACAACAATAAGCCCGTATTCAGGCCAGCCAGACCCAGTAGCGACCACACCAACACATCATTCAAAGCAATTTCCCTCGCCGCCCTAATTCAGGTGCCCTCTTCAAGTTGGATCCCGGTTGGCATGCTCGGCGTCCCAAGCCCAGGCCCAGGCTTGGTCGGCCAGCGCCATGACGCGTTCCTCGCCACCAAACGGCTCGATAAGCTCGCGGTGCTCAGCCAGACTATGGGTTTGCACAAGCAGCGCCATGTGCAGGTAGATGTGCCAGGGGCCCGCTTGATCCAACAAGGCCTGGCGCGCGGGCGCCGGCAGGTTCAGGGTGCCCACCACCTCATCATGGGTGATTTTGAGCAAAGGCCCCAGCATCGAGGCCAACCCCAAGGTAAACAACTGCCCTGGCATGGGATCCTTGTTTTCCTGGGCGAGCAACTCCAGCAGACGCGAGCGCCAAAGCGTGACTTCCCGCAGCGCACTTGAGGCCTTGCGTTTGCCCGCAAACTGCACCAGCAACAAGGACAACCAGCGGTACAACTCGTTGCGCCCCAACATCAGCACGGCCTGGTCGATGCTGGCTTCGGCGTGGAGCTGGGCAAAACTGGCACTGTTGATGCGCCGCAACAGCCGGTAAGACAAGCCCACATCGCTTTTGATGTCACTGACGATCACCTCGGTATCGGTCCCGATCACCAGTTGGTTCAGCAACTGCCCCACACGCTGAACCTCGGGTGGCAAAGGCAGCGCGTCTGCCGGACTCAAGGGCTGTGCAGGCGGCGTCAGCGCACCGCATGCGTAGTTGATTCCGCTGGACAATGCCAGCTCCACATCCTCGATGCTCGCCACATTGGTCACTAGCTTGGGCATGCTTCTGAAGAACCGGGGCCAGGTTTTGGTGGCCTCCAGCAGCGTACTCATCGGATCTGATCCCTGGTTCAACATCACGAAATCCGGGATTTGATCCGGCATCAGCGTGATATCCCAGCCCACTTTGGCCCCAACCGCACGGAGCTGCTCGATCACGTCGGATGCCGCCTCCGAGTCAGTCAATGCCTCCGAGTCAGTCAACGCCTGCACATCGAGCGGCGCCTGCTCGATACCCACCCAGGCGCCGGCTGCGCAACTCGCATCGGTGATATGAACCATCCAGTCAATTGGCAATCGGGCAAATCCCACACGCCCCGTTTGCGACATCAAACGCGCCGAGGTCAACAGCGCCAAGACATGAGCAGCCCTGCCCCGAGAATCATTGCGCGAGCGCAAACGCCGCAAAGTGGCCGCATCAATACAAAACTCGAAGCCAAAAATGGACCCGTCCGCCGCCATCAGCGGGCGACGGGCAGCAACTGCCACCCAAGCAGCCAACGGTGCCACCCCTGGCGTAGGGGCGTCGGCTTGCGGGACGGCAGGTGACAACAAGCCCCGCTTTTTGGAGGCCAAAGGGGTTCGTTTGTACAGGAACACCTTGCGCAAGCGCTGAAGTAGAGTTGACATCGTCGCACTCTACCAAACTAACTGGCCGGTCTTCGGCGACTGCGCATGCCAACCGGAGTCATCTTGCTATTTTTTCTTAAAAAGAATCCCTGCTACACAACGGCCAGGCCTCACTGAGCAGAAAAAATCTCCGGATTCACTGGCGTCAGGGCTTTGCCTTGGGTCAGGAACTGAATCAGGTTGTCTGCCGCCAAATTGGCCATGGCCAGGCGTGTGGGCAGGCTGGCGCTGGCAATGTGCGGGGTCAGCACCACATTGGGCACGGTCAGCAGATCCGGATGCACCTGCGGCTCGCCTTCAAACACATCGAGGCCGGCAGCCGCAATCGTCTTGTTGCGCAGGGCCGCCGCCAAAGCTGCATCGTCCACAATGCCGCCGCGTGCGATGTTTACCAGCGTGGCCGTGGGCTTCATTTGCGCCAGCTCGGCCGCGCCAATGGCGTGGTGCGATTGCGCCGAATACGGCAACACCAACACCAGATGGTCAGCAGACTTGAGCAACTCCTCCTTGCTGACCCAACGGGCTTTGCAATCGGCTTCAAGGGAGGCGTCCAGATGCGTGCGGTTGTGATAGATCACCTGCATGCCAAAACCATGCGCGCCCCGGCGTGCAATGCCCTGGCCGATGCGTCCCATGCCCAGAATGCCCAGCGTGGCGCCATGAATATCAGCGCCAGCAAACATATCAAAGCGCCATTGGCTCCACAGGCCCGCCCGCAGGAAATGCTCACTCTCGGCCATGCGCCGGGCCGTGGCCATCATCAAGGCAAAGCCAAAGTCAGCCGTGGTTTCGGTCAACACGTCCGGGGTGTTGGTGCCCAGCACACCGCGCGCCGTCATTGCGGGGAGGTCAAAGTTGTTGTAGCCCACCGCCATGTTGGCGCAAATCTTGAGGTCGGCGCAGGCCGCCAGCACCTCGGCATCGATGCGGTCACCGCCCGTGGTGAAGACCCCCACCTTGCCTTGGAGCTTATTTATCAGCTGGGCTTTGGACCACGCCTCGTTGTGCTGATTGGATTCAACATCAAAAAACTGCTGCAGCCGTTCGATCACTTCAGGGAAGACGGGACGGGCGACAAGGATGGAGGGTTTGTTCATGGCGTTAGCGGGCGTCTGGTTAAGGAAAGAAAAGGGAGGGAGGGAGCGAGTCAGCCCGCTCACTCCAGCCAGTGGGTGAAGTCAGCAACGGGCACACGCGGCGTGTGAAAGGTATTGACCAGCGCAGCCTCATCGGCATACCCCAGCGCCATGCCGCACACCAACATTTCATCCGTGCTGGCGCCGATGTGCGGGAGGATGATTTTGGCAAAGCCGTTCCACGCCGCTTGCGGGCAGGTGTGCAGGCCATGCCCTCGCGCAGCCACCATGATATTTTGCAAAAACATGCCGTAATCCACCAGCGACCCCCGGCCCATCACGCGGTCCATGGTGAACATCAGGCCCACGGGCGCATCAAAGAACTTGTAATTACGCTGGTGCTGTAAATGCATCTTGTCCTTGTCACCCTTGCCAATGTCCAGCAGACCATACAGGCCCCAGCCGTTTTCCCGGCGACGGTCGATATACGGGCTGACCCATTTCTCGGGGTAATAGTCGTATTCCTCGCGGTACTGCGCAGCCAGAGTGGGGTCGGCGCGGATGGCGTCGTGGGCGTCACAGACCTGGGCGCACAGACTGTCGCGGCTGGCGCCCTGCAAGACGTAGACCTTCCAGGGCTGGGTATTGGTGCCAGAAGGCGCACGGCTGGCGACCTGCAACACATCGGTCAGGGTCTGGCGCGCCACAGGCTGCGACGTAAAGGCGCGCACCGACATGCGCGAGGTAATCGCAGCATCCACAAGGGTTTGGGTCATAGCAGGGTTTCCAGAACAGTTTTAAGGTCAAGGGGCAAAGGGGTTGGACGGCGACTTGCCGCGTCCACATACACATGAATGAAGTGCCCTCGGGCAGCGGTCAGCGGCTCACACTGGGCAAACAGACCCACCTCATAGCGCACGCTGCTGCCACCCAGCCGGGCCACGCGAATGCCGGCGTCCACCGTTTGCGGGAAGGCCAGCGGAGCAAAATAATTGCATTGGGTCTCGATCACCAGCCCGATCGTCTTGCCCTGGTGAATATCGAGCACGCCCTGCTCGATCAGGTAGGCGTTAACCGCGGTGTCGAACCAGCTGTAATACACGACGTTGTTCACATGGCCGTAGGCGTCGTTGTCCATCCAGCGGGTGGTGATTGAGCGAAAAACCTTGTAGGCACTGCGCGGCTCGGCTTGGGGTTTGTCTGTTTTGGGTGAACTCATGGCCTGTGATTCTGCCAGCGCTGCCAATAGGACAACGCCACGCGGTAGGTGGTGAGTTGCAAGGCCACGGTTTCTTCGATTTTGACGCCGTAACCCCCGGCCATGACAAAGGCCAAGGGCAGGCGCCGCGCATGGCACCAATCAAACACCCGCCGGTCACGCGCCTCCATCCCGTCGGGGCTGAGCTTGAGGCGACCCAGCCGGTCGCCTTCAAACGGATCGGCCCCGGCAAGGTAGATCACCAAGTCGGGCTCGAACCGGTCAGACATCGTTTGCAGCGCCTGCTCCAGGGCGGCCAGATAGTCCGCGTCGCCGCAGCCGTCGGGCAGTGCCACATCCAGGTCCCCTGCTTCCTTGCGAAACGGAAAGTTCTTCTCGCCATGCAATGACAAGGTGAACACACTCCTGTCATTCTGAAAAATGTGCGCTGTGCCGTTGCCCTGGTGCACATCCAGATCGACCACGGCCACCTGCAGATGCGACCGGTGTGGGCCGTGGCGGCGGCCCCATTCGGCCTGCGCGAGCCGGGCTGCCACAGCCACATCGTTGAACACACAAAACCCGCTGCCCTTGTCAGCATAGGCGTGGTGCGTGCCACCGGCCAGATTGGCCGCCACGCCATCTGTCAAAGCGCTGCGCACGGCGGCAACGGTGGCACCTACCGAGCGGTGGGCCCGCTCCGCCATGGCAGGGCTCCACGGAAAACCAATTTCACGCATAGCCACCGGGCTGATCGTGCCCTGGCTGATGGAGGCCACGTAGGCCGGGCTGTGCGCCAAAGCCAGCTCCCCCCCGCTGGCCATCGGGGCGGGCACCAGCTGCACTTCGGGCAGGTGCAACACGATCTGGTCTCGCAGCATGGCGTACTTGGCCATCGGGAAACGATGACCCGCAGGCAAAGGCAACACAAACTGATCCGAGTAAAAAGCTTTCATGGCGCCATTGTGTCGAGGCAATGAAACATTTGCTTTCTAGGTTTCTCATTCTAACATGTTCCAACGGAAAAAAATTGCTTGCGCAGGCAGATGATCTCCCTATAATTCAGCCCATGCTGCACCGCAACATGATTCAGGCGAAGGCCGGGTTCCGGCGCAGACACTTTTTTACCTCACCCTTATTGGAGATTTTCATATGTTGACCGTCGAACAAGTTATGGCCTCGCAAAAAGCCGGCATCGAAACCCTGATGGGTCTGACCTCCAAGGCTTTCGAAGGCGTTGAAAAAATCGTCGAACTGAACCTGAGCGCCTCCAAGGCCGCCATGGCTGAGTCCGCAGAGCATGCCAAAGCCATGCTGAGCGTGAAAGACGCACAAGAGCTGATGGCCCTGCAATCAGGCCTGCTCCAGCCTCTGGCTGAAAAGACCGCTGCTTACAGCCGTCACCTGTATGACATCACGACGGGTTCAACAGCTGAAATGACCAAGGCTTTTGAAGGCCAGGCTGCTGAAACCCAGAAAAAACTCATGAGCCTGATGGAAGAAGCCACCAAAAACGCACCAGCCGGTTCCGAGACCGCTGTGTCCATGATGAAGAACGCCGTTGCTGCTGCCAGCAGCGCACTCGAATCCGTGCAAAAGGCAGTCAAACAAGCCACTGAAGCGGCTGAGACCAATTTCAATGTAGTGGCGGCTTCTGCTGTGGACGCGTCCAAAACGGTTTCCAAAAAGCGCTAACTTGTAAGTCGGTGTGAAGTAATGCCCAAAAGGCACGGGTTATTGAACCCCGCCTCTAAAAAATAGGGGGAAACCCTGACATACTCCACACAAGTAAAAAATTTTTAGAAACCTCTGGTTTCTGCAGGTTGTCTCCTCGGGTCCTTTCGAAACCTTCAGGTTCAGGGATCCCTTAATAGGGCTGGTCGCAAGATCAGCCCTTTTTTTGTCTGCTTTCAAGACAACTTTGAACATCAGTCCATGCGCCTGACGCCCCTCGCACCCCATCAACGACTCCACTGCGCGCGCTGCCTGCGCCCTTCTGAAGCCTGTATTTGCCGTTGGGTCACCCCGGTGGCCAACGAGGTTGAGGTGCTGGTGCTGCAGCACCCGCTGGAAGTAGACAACGCCAAGGGAAGTGCCCGCCTCTTGAGCCTGAGCCTGGCGCGCTGCGAACTGGTGACGGGTGAGACGTTTGAGGAGCCGGACCTTCAAGCCCTGCTGCAGGGGCCGCGCGGCGCGAACGGCATCGGAAACAAGGCGAAAAAACCGGTGTTGCTGTACCCGCCAACGCCAAACGACACGGCCTTGCAGCAGGCGGCACCTCCTTTGAACATCGACTGGCTGGATGCGCCTGATCAATTGAGACTGATCGTGCTGGACGGCACCTGGCGCAAGAGCCGAAAAATGCTGTACCTCAACCCCTTGCTGCAAGTCCTGCCCCGCCTGTCCTTGCGCGACACGCCTGCCGCTTATCACCAGATCCGCAAGGCCCATCGTCCCGATCAACTCTCCACGCTGGAGGCGACCTGCGCTGCGCTGGCACAACTTGAACACAACGCGGCCTTGTTTTCACCCCTGCTCACGGCTTTTGACGGCTTTGTGGCACAGCAATTGGCGTACCGGCAGAAAGCATCAAGTTAGCGCCCACTTGGTTTTCACGCCTCATTGCTCAAGCAGCAAGCCCGAGCGCTTGGGCGTGGTGGGCCAGATGGTCGCGCATGAACGTGGCAATAAAGTAGTAGCCATGGTCATAGCGCTCATGGCGACGCAGCGTCAGGGGCTGACCGACTGAAGCGCAGGCCGACTCATCTGGCCCCAGGTAACCGGCAAACGCCTTGCGGCCCCAGGCACACTGCGTTGGCGGGCAAATGGGCGCGAAGGCAGACAAGGACTTGAACAAGCAGGGGGGTTTAAGAGCCAGGGTCAAGGCGCCAT
>CAZBKX010000057.1:0-10175 GCA_964492535.1 uncultured Rhodoferax sp.
GGTGCCAGGTTGACCCGCGCGCTGCTGACCAACTGCTCTGCCAGTTTGACCGTGCCCGAAGTGACGGTCTCCAGCCCGGCCACCGCGCGCAGCAAGGTGGTTTTGCCGCAGCCCGAGGGGCCGATCAGTACGCCGATATCACCGGCCTGCAAACCGAACGACACGTCCCGCACTGCGGGCTGGGGCTGGCCGGCATACGCGACACGCAGTTGTGAGACTTCGAGAAACATGAAAGTCATTGTAGATGCTTACAATTCTCATTTGCACAAGCCTGGGTAATCCTTCACATGCTGTCTTTGCGGCTTCGCCAATTTCTGTTTCTGACCCTCACTGTGGCCTTCATGTTGCCAGTGGTTGCCGTCTTTGCGTCCTGGTTGCCCTTTGGGGATTCCGGTGCTGCCGCGGCACAAATACTGGGTGAAATGAGTCGCACGGTCTTGCCCGATTACCTCTGGACCACGGTACGGCTGTGTGTGATGGTCGCGATCGGGGTGGTGCTGGTGGGGCTGTCCAGCGCGGCTGCGGTGACCATGTTCGAGTTTCCCGGACGACGGCTGTTCGAGTGGGCCTTGCTGCTCCCCCTGGCCATGCCCGCGTATGTGGTGGCCTACGCGTACACCGACTTTCTCCAGTTCAGCGGCCCGCTGCAAACGGCGGTGCGTTCGGTGTTGGGCGTCGAGGGTCGGGTATTTCCCGAGATTCGCAGCCTGGGCGGCGCGGCCTGGGTGTTTGTCTTTTCCTTGTACCCCTATGTTTACCTGCTGGCCCGCACGGCGCTGGGCGAGCGCGCGGCCCATCTGATGGAGGCTGCCCGTCTGCTGGGTGCCCCCTTGGGTCGACGCGTCCGGGAGGTGGCCCTGCCGCTGGCTCGCCCGGCTGTGGCTGCGGGGGCTGCGCTGGCGCTGATGGAGACCTTGGCGGACTTTGGCGTGTCGAGCTACTTTGGCATTCAGACCTTCACGGCTGGTATTTACAAGGCCTGGCTGTCGATGGACAACCGCATTGCGGCAGCCCAGTTGGCCACCATGCTGCTGGCGTTGGTGGCCTTGTTGCTGTACCTGGAGCACCGGGCCCAGAAGCGCATGCGTTTCTCGGCGTCCCGGGGCGGGCGCGCCGGGGGCATGGATGCGCGGCCCGTCGCCCTGACGGGCCGCGCCCGATGGCTGGCCTGGCTGGTGTGTGGCGCGCCAGTGTTGATTGGCTTTGTTTTGCCGGTGTTGTTCATGCTGCGTCCGATGGTGGCGGATTGGTCGGTGTTGTCCTGGGGGCAGTTCTTGGGCTGGGCACTGAACAGTTTGAGACTGGGCTTGATCAGCGCCTCGCTGGCGGTGGCCATGGCCATGCTGCTGGCCTTCAGCATGCGCCGCGGGGCTGATCTTCCCACTCGTCTGGCCGTACAACTGGTCGGCCTGGGTTATGCCGTGCCCGGCGCGGTGATTGTGGTGGGCCTGTTGCTGCCCGTGGGCTGGTTGCAGAGCGTGGCGCCACAAAGTGGTGTGGGCTATTTTGTGATGGCAACCTCGGTGGGCTTGGTATGGGCCTATTTGGTGCGGTTTTGCGCCGTGGCCTTGCAGTCGGTGCAAAGTGGTTATGCGCGCATTCCGGCGAGCTTTGACGAGACGGCCCGCATGCTGGGCACCTCTAACCTGGATCTGTGGCTGCGGGTGCACTGGCCTTTGCTGAAACGTTCAACCGCTGCGGCCGCCCTGCTGGTCTTTGTCGATGTCATGAAGGAGCTGCCTGCCACCTTGGTGCTGCGGCCCTTTAACAGCGATACCCTGGCCGTGGTGGCCTATCAGCTGGCTCGGGATGAGCGCCTGGGTGAAGCCGCTTTGCCCTCGCTGGCGCTGGTGCTGGTGGGTTTGATCCCCGTGGTGTTGCTGAGCCGCACGCTGCGTGCGCCGGCACGCTGAATCAGAAAAAACGGTTTTCTGACCCGTGTCGGAAAATCGAGCTTGATTTTCGTTGAGAATATAAGCATATTCGCATCAAGCCATTCATGATCCGATCTACTTAACGCGAATCTGCACCATGACCCATTCATCGCCACAAGAAGCGCCTTCCGGGCTCAGCCAACCTGAGGAAGTGTTCGATAGGGCTGCGGAGTTATTCCGGGTCATGTCAGCGCCCATGCGCCTGAAAATCATCAGCTGCCTGTGCGACGGGGAAAAGAATGTGAGCCACCTATTGGGCCGCATCGATACCACCCAGCCAAATATGTCACAGCACCTCAATACGCTGTACCAAGCCGGAATTTTGGGCAAACGTCGTGACGGAGTCCAGATTTATTACCGGATTGTGGACGACCGGGTGGCAACGCTGTGCCATGCGGTGTGCGCCCAGATTGCTGACGAAACCGCCACTTGACGCATGTGCCCAAGCTGATGCCTCATCAGCTGGCACCCACTTGATTCTGGTTCAGGGCTTCAGGTAAACAAAGCCTTCGCGAGCCTGGAGTTTGGCAACTTCAGCGACGCCTGACGGCACAATTTTGGATTCCATCAAGAGCTTGCTCGGATCGATATTGCGGGTCACAAGCGTGTTGTTGCATACCCGGAACTCCACGCCTTTGCCTGCAAGGCTGCTCACCGACGAACTGAACTCGCGGCCCTTGCTGTCTTTGGCACCCTCCAGCAAAAAGTCGATGCCAGGACCGTGCGTGACCACCACGATCCTGGCCTTCGGTTCGGCATTCAAGTGGTTTTGAATGTTGTTCAGCGCGGTGGCAATGCTTTCAACGCCCGTGTTGACGTGGTAGACGGTCTTCGTGTCTTGGGCACTCGCCAGACTGGCCCAGGCAGTGAGGGCCGCAGCTAAAAGCAATTTTTTCATGATCTCGACTTCCAAAAATGAGTGACCGGGCCCGACCGGGCCCGGCCCGGACATCATAAAAGAGTATCTGCCCAGATGTTTTGAGCCCAGTTCCAGGCATAAATGCCTTCAAGCTCATTGGGCTCAGACGACACGCCGCCCGAGCCTGCCACCGTCTTGTAGGTTTTCTCTGCCGCCACATACTGGTGCACCGAGGCCACGTGCACCACCATCTTGTCATTGACAAAGCTGTAGCAGGTGTTGGTGAGCAAGGGTTGCGGGTTCACCTCCAGCCCGGACAACTGGGCCACCACGGCAGCCGCGACCACCTTGCCATGCGAGTTGGCCATGTGCCCTGACTTGGGCATGAGGGGCGCCGACAAAACGGAGTCACCGATCACATGGACGTCTTTGGCTGCGGTGGATTCAAACGTCAGGTAATTGACGTTACTCCAGCGGCCGTTGGCATTGGCCAGGCCGGACTTCACGGCAATGGCGCCCGCCCGCATGTCGGGCAGCACATTGAGGACGTTGGCCTTGATGTCGTTCTGAATCTCGAATTTGACCGTGTTGGTCTTGGCGTCGACAGCCATCGCCTTGTGCGCGCCGCGGTACTCCAGCATGCCGGCGTAGTTATCGGCCCAGAATTTCTTGAACAGCGGGCCCTTGGAGGTCACATCAGGGTTCGCGTCAAGAATCAGGACCTTCGATTTGGGTTTGGCCTTTTTGAAGTAGCTGGCCACCTGGCTGGCACGCTCGTACGGGCCTGGCGGGCAGCGGTAAGGCGCCAGCGGAATGGTGAGGGCGTAAACGCCACCATCGGGCATGGCCTCTAACTGGCGGCGCAAAGCCAGGGTCTCAACCCCGCCCTTCCAGGCTTGCAGAATCTGCCCTGAGGCGTGAGCCGCTTGCAGACCTTCAATGCTGTCCCACATGAGGTCCACACCGGGGGAGAGAATCAATTTGTCGTAGCCCATGGTGGCGCCGCCGGCCAGCGTGACCGTTTTTTTGGCCGCATCAATGGTGCTCACCATGTCTTTGACCACAGTGACGCCGTGCTTGCCCTTCATGTTGTCGTAGGGTGTGGTGATGTCGCCCATGGTCTTGGAGCCACCCAACACCAGGTTGGAAATGGGGCACGACACAAAAGCGTCGCTGGGCTCGATCATGACCACATCGATTTTGTAGTTCGAGAGCATGCGCACATATTTGGCTGCGGTTGCGCCACCGTAGCCACCGCCGACCACCACCACTTTGGCTTTGCTGGGAATCGTGCCGGTGGTGGCGCAGCCAATCAGGCTGCCCACGGTGCCAAAGGCCAGAGAGGCTTGAACAAAGTTGCGTCGTTTCATCATTTGAGTTCTCCGGCTTAGCGTTTGGTGGCGGCAAAATAATCGGCAATGCGGTCAATTTGCTCGTCCGTGATGCCCTTGCTGAGCTGGTGCATGACCGTGGCGGGGCGAGTGCCTTCCTTGAAGGCCTTCATTTGCATGACCATGTAGCTCTTGGGCATGCCTACCAGCGAAGGAATGGCCGAGCCGTCGACTGTGCGGCCATCGGTGCCGTGGCAGTTGGCGCAGGTAGCTGCCAAGCCGCGCGTGTGCAGCGCAGCCGATTCGTTCGCCAGGGCTGCACTTGCCGAGATGCTTGCCAGCACAGCGGCAGCGAGTTGAATTCTGATGTTCATTGGTCCGTTCCTTTTTTAAATATCAACAGCTGCCAATGTAAGTAAAGATAGTTGGAACGTCATGGGGGTAAACACCAGCAAGTGCCTCAGGGCGAAGGCGAATGGGTGGCTATTTTGACGCTGGTTGGGGCGCCATCCATCATCCGGTCGGTGAGGCCGGCACCCAACCACATGCCCACCAGTGTGATCCAGGCGGTCAGGGCAAAAATGGCGCCGCCGGTCATGCCGGCACCCACGGCGCAGCCACCCGCCAGCATGGAGCCAAAGCCCATCAAAATGGCGCCGGCAATATAGCGGCGCATGCTGTAGCCGTCCGTGAAGCCTTCGAGTTTCAGGTCGCGCCCAATCCAGGCTCCAATGAACGAGCCCGCAAATACGCCAGGGAGCAAACCGAAGTCAAAGCCGACAGATGGCGCGGGCGAGGACAACACCCGCATCAGCCATTCGGCCGATGGTCCGCTGAAGGTAAGGGCCTGCACCTGAATCACCTGAAACGACTGGGTTGACATGAAGTATGTGAACCACCAAGCGGCTGCAACCGCCAGCCCGGTGCCAATGCCGCCTACCCATTTCCACAGACCCCAGCCGCTGCGAACGGCAAAAAACAGGGCGGCAGCCACCCACACCAGGCCAAAGGCCAGGCCACCCCAGTGGCCCAGACCCGTGAGTTCCAGAAGGTCGCGTGACGCACCGCCCTCCACCGTCCACCAGGTGCTGATGGTGTTGCGCAAGGGGGCCAGTGACCCGTTGAGTGAGGCCTGTGCCGTCACGGCAAAAATCAGGCCGGACAACAAGGCCCGCAAATTGCCGTTGGCCGACAAAATCAGCAGCCGGCTGGCGCAGCCGCGAGACAGGATCATGCCAATGCCAAACAACAAGCCGCCAATCAAGGCGCCCGACAAACTGCCCCGCGTCGCCAACTGGCGAGCGGTGCTGACATCCAGGGAATTGCTCAGTATCAGCAACTGCACCGCCACCACGGCACTGGAAAACGCCAGCAACCACACCGGCAGCTTGTCGCCGAACTTGCGGTGCCAGAATTCGATGGCGGCGGCGCGCATGCAGAATTTGGATCGTTGTGCAAAAAAACCAAAAAGCGACCCGATCAGCAAGCCGCCCAAAGCCAGCACCGTGCCGTCGCCATAGCGTTCAAGAAGAGTGGCCAAGTCCATGCGGTGATTCCAGATAATTCAGCAATAGCTTATATTAATGATAATTTGGCAGCTGAAACAAAATTTTGATGCAGCTCAAGTTTTGCGCTCAAGAAGCTGCCCGCCCCGAGACTGATTGATGAACACCTTTTTTGCCACGCCCGCCACGCCCGCCACGCCCGCCACGTCCTCCGCGCCAAAGGCCCCTGCCTCGGGACTGTCACGCCGTCAGGTGGTGCTGGCGGGCGGCGCTGTGTTGTCAGCTTCCCCGGCCTGGGCTGCGCCAGCTACGTTGCCCATCGCTACTTCGTTGCCCGATGAGTTGGCGCAGGCCCTAAAAAAGGGTGAGCCACTTTTGGTGATGGTCAGTCTGGTGGGGTGTCCTTTTTGCCACGTGGCGCGCGAGAGCTACCTGTCGCCCCTGCGGGTGCAGCAAGGCCTGCCTGTGGTGCAAATTGACATGCGCAGCCGCCAGAACATCACAGATTTCCAAGGCCTCACGCTGACCCACGACGAGCTGATTCGCCGCTGGGGCGTCAAGGTGGCGCCCACCGTGCTGTTTTTTGGGCGCGGGGGGGTGGAGCTTGCCGAGCGCTTGGTGGGAGGCTACATCCCTGACTTCTACGGCGCGTACCTCGATGAGCGTCTGCAGGCCGCCCGAGCAGCCCTCCGCAAAGGCTGATCCCGCTGGATGTGGTTCACACCCTGGGCGCCAACGCCCCGCGCTTGCACCGCAAGCTGATGGAGGCCTATCGCATCAAAGCCCCCGAGACGTTGCTTGCAACCTGAGCGGGCCAGTCGCGTCACCGCATAGGGCTTTGGGGTGTAATTAGTAATGAAATTGGCTTCTGGCCGGCGTATCTATTGCCTGCATAGCTATTAAAAAAATTGATCACTGGATAGCAGCACTGCCAGGCAACTGAAACAAGTGCGCCAGCGCTGCCCGGTATTGGCCTTGCCCCACGGAATTGGCGTTGTGGTGTGAGCCGCCCGGCACCAGCACAAAGGCCTTGGGCATGACGGCCGCATCAAACAGTTGGCGCCCGAGTTCCGGCTTGATCAGTTGGTCTTGCTCGCCATGCACCACCAGCAGGGGCGAACCAATGTGGGCTACTTTTTTGAGCGAGTCAAAGCGCTGCGTGATCAGCCCACCCAAGGGGAGCCAGCCCCATGTCAGGCTGCTGAAGACATCGGACCTCCCAGAACAGTGAGGCAGAGTGCCTAAAGTGCGGGAAAGTGCCAGAATTTCAGGGCTGTGGGACAGTTGTGGTGGCAACACATTCACCGGGCGAGTGAACTTGATGTTGGATTTTGCAGGCTACCAGAATGTGCTTTTTATGATGATTAAAAGCGGCGCAGTTCCACCTGATTCACCGGGTTGACGCGAAGCAGACCGCGCAATGCCCGCAGTGCAGCGGCGCCTGCGTATCGCCAAAGTAGGCCGCCAGGCGCTGGCTCAGGCACCGGTTGCTGGCAAAAAAGTCCAGCACCGCATGAATGCGCGCGATCTCGCTCACCTCTTTGGCCTGAAAGTACGCGCCCAACTCCTGGCTCAGCGCGTGGGCGTCGAAGGCGCTTTGCAGCACGCCATATACCTCGGTCATCTGCTTGGCCTCCAGCTCGATCCAGCCTTTCTCGGCCAGGTAATCCAGGGCCGTGACCACGCGGCTGTGCTCGGCAGGGTAGCGCTGCGCCAGGGCCTCAAAGTCCAGCGTGCACCAGGTGCGGGCCCGGGGAGCGCTGTCGAGAATGGCCTGCACAAACTGTTGGCGCTCGCCAGAAAAGTGGCTTTGAATGACCTCTGGCGGGCTCAAGTACTTGAACCGGTACTCGGCAAAGTAGCTGTAGCGGGCCGCAATGATGGCGCGCAGCTCCAGCTGCACCAGCAGGGTCTTGAGGGGCAGCAGGCGGATACCGCTGTGCTTGGCAAGCGCTGAGAGCGTCAGCTCCCAGGGTTTGCCACTGCACACCGCCAGCAGGTCATCCAGCACGCGGCGAATACCCTCAGGCTTGGGGGTGTCGCCGTAAATAAAGGCCTCCAGCACCTCCAGGCCCTCGTCGTTGAATAGTGCCAGGCAGTCTGACGGCAGGCCGTCGCGCCCGGCTCGGCCAATCTCCTGGCTGTAGCCTTCAATCGACTTGGGCAGGTCAAAGTGCACCACGTGGCGGATGTTGCTTTTGTCAATGCCCATGCCAAACGCAATGGTGGCCACGATGCAGTTGACCTGGCCCGCCATGAACTGGCGTTGCACGGCTTCGCGTTGCTCGTGCAGCATGCCGGCATGGTACGCCTGGGCCGGCACCCCGTGCTGGTTCAGGTGGCTGGCCACCTCCTGAGCTGTTTTTTGCAAGGTCACATACACAATGCCGGGCAGGTGCGCACGTGGGGTGAGCCACTGGGTCAGCCGTTGCAGTTTGTCTGCGCCACTGACCGGCTCCACCAGCAGATTCAGGTTGGGGCGGTAAAAGCCGGTGCACACCACGTCAAGAGCGTCAATCGCAAATTTGGCCTGCATGTCGGCCACCACGGCGGGGGTGGCAGTGGCGGTGAGCAACAGGGTCTGGGGAATGTTGAACTGGCGCTGGTAGTCGGGCAGTTTTTGGTAATCGGGGCGAAAGTTGTGGCCCCACTCCGAGATGCAATGCGCCTCGTCCACTACCAGCAGCGAGATCGGAATTTGGGTGATGAAGTTGCGAAAACGTTCGTTTTTAAGTCGCTCCACCGAGATCATCAGGATTTTGAGCGTGCCGGCGCGTGCCTGCGCCATGACGTCTTGCGTGTGTTCGCGGCTCTGGCTGGAGTCGATGCTGGCCGCAGCGATGCCATGGCGCGCCAGATAGGCCAGCTGATCCTGCATCAAGGCCAGCAGGGGCGACACCACCAGGGTGAGGTTCGGCAGCAGCAAGGCGGGCAGCTGGTAGCACATGGACTTGCCCGAGCCGGTGGGAAAAATCGCCGCTGTGGAACGCCCGGCCAGCACCGCGCTGATCATGGCCTCCTGGCCGGGGCGAAATGCCGTGAAGTTGAAAACTTGTTGGAGTGTTTGGTGCATTGTTGAGCCAGGCTGCTGAGTGTGATGAAGCATATTGCAGTACTCATATTGCAGCACTCAGGATGAAGCTGGGGCAGATGGCTCCGCGAATGTCCCCCTCCCGCACTGCGGGCTCCTCCAAGATGCCGCTGCGCCATCTGCCCCAGCTTCATCTGCGATCACCTATCGCAAGCACTTTAAAGAGTGGGTTTTTGAGTGTTTTTTCGGATTTTTATATCTTTCATGGCTCTAGCCGGCGTTTTGATTGCCTTGGTAGCTATATAAATAGTAGTGATTTAAATTCGGGCGAAGCACTTGCTTTTGGGCTTCAAATGGGTGGGTTGGCAGTGGGAGCGGACATTCATCACACCAAGCTACCGAGTGCATCCAGCGGGCTGGCCGTACCCCCCGCTGCCACTTTAAGCACGTGGGTGTAAATCATGGTGGTACTGACATCCGAGTGACCAAGTAATTCTTGTACCGTTCGGATGTCGGTGCCCGCTTGCAACAGGTGCGTGGCAAATGAATGGCGCAGCGTGTGGACTGAAACTGACTTGTGAATGCCCGCCAGTGGAACGGCCTTCTTGAGTGCCCGTTGTAGCCGCTCTTCAAACAAATGGTGCCGCCGCTCCACGCCACTGCATGGGTCAATAGACAGCGTTGGCGAGGGAAACATCCAGAACCACCCCCACGTGTTGCCCACTTGGGGGTATTTCTGCGCGAGCGCGTGCGGGGTTTCTACACCGCCGCGCTGACCTTGGCGGTCTGCCTCCCACTGCTCCCGCGCCGCCAGCATTTGCAAACGCAAGGCCGGTGCCAGCGAATGCGGCAGCATGACCACGCGATCCTTGCCACCTTTGGCCTCGCGAACGATGATGACGTGGCGGTCAAAATCCACATCTTTGATCCGAAGGCGCATTCCCTCCATCAAGCGCATGCCCGTGCCGTACAGCAGCTTGGCCAGCAGCGCGGTAATGCCGTCCATGTGAGCGAGAAGACCAGCTACTTCGTCTTTCGTCAATACGGACGGAATGCGTTTGGTTTGTTTCGGCCGCCCAATGTGGTTTAGCCACGGCAAATCGATATTGATGACTTCGCGGTATAGGAACAACAAAGCACTGAGCGCCTGGTTATGGGTGGAAGCAGACGCCTTGCGTTCGGTGGCCATCATGGTGAGGAAGGCCTCCACTTCCGTCACGCCCATGTCGCGCGGGTGTCGCATACCTGCCCCTTGGCCAGCATTCCAGCGAATGAAAAAACGTATCCAATAAAGGTAAGCCTTTTCGGTCTTGAGGCTATAGTGCAGGTAACGAACCCGCTCTTGCACCTGATCGAGCAAGCGGGCCGACTTCAACGGAGGAGTGCCGGGTTTCATGAAAAATTTATACCTGTATTTAAATACAGTATACGAGCCAAAGAACCATGCTCCAAGCGGTTTGCAGGGTTTTTGTATAAAAGATGTATCGTCAACGGCTGGATGTATCAACCGGCTTT
>CAZBKX010000058.1:0-2943 GCA_964492535.1 uncultured Rhodoferax sp.
ATTGGTGATGATGCCGCGCTGGACGTGATCGGTGGCCTGGGCGCCGGTATGCAAACCGTGTGGCTCAACCGGGAACAATACGACTGGACGCATGAGGCCCGGCCGCATTTGACCGTCTCGACGCTGACCCATTTGTGCGACCTGCTTCAGGCCGTGCCGCCACGGGTCTGAGCCGCGAGGCACGGCGCCTGTGCGCTCAGGTGCGCACCAGTTGCCCGTCAGTCGACAGAGCATAGGGCACATGGTGGGGCATCACCAGCACACGTTGCGCGTTCGGGATGGCCTCAATCTGAATCACGGGTGCCGCGCCCACCACGCCGCCAAATATGGTGGCAAACGCCGCATCTGCCGCGTCGCGCCCGGTGCCAAAGCGCACAAAGCCCATGGGGATCGCTACACCCGAGGGGTCGAACAAGTACCAGCGGTCGCCCACATACACCTCCACGTAGGCATGAAAGTCGGTGGGCCCCAGGATGGGGTCGGCGCCAAAGTCAATGCCGGTGGCAAAGCGGGCCGGGATGTTGACCGCGCGGCACAGTGAAATCATCAGGTGCGCAAAGTCCCGGCACACGCCCACTTCTTCCACCAGCGTGTCCACAGCCGATGTGATGCCGGTGGAGGTGTTGGACTGAAAGGTGACCCGGTTCAGGACCCAGTCCCGAATGGCCTGCACCCGCGAGTAGCCTTGCCAGAGATGGCCGAATTCCTTGGTCGCCAAACGCAGCAAGCGGTCCGACTGGCAGTACCGGCTGGGGTACATGTAGGGCAAGACCGAGCCGGGCAGGTTGGCCACAGGCACCTCTTGCAGTTGATCGGGCTGGGCTGTGTAGTGGTCCAGGTCAACCGTGGCGTCGTAACGCACGCTCAAGGGCCCGCCAGCGGCTTTGAGCCTGAGGAACCGGGTATGGGTGATGGGGTCGGTATAAAGGTTGGACTGGAGGGGCTGGCTCAGCGTGAGCTCCTCGGTCACCACGGTCTGGTGCGGAGTCTGGGCGGCGTGGATGCTGAAAATGAAATCACATCCGGGTTGGGTAATCTCGTAGTTCAACTCAATCGAGAATTTCAGTCTGACCATGGGGGTTCTTTCGGTGGCAGGGGAAGTCAATCGGCATGCGCGCAGGAGCCGTGCCGCACGGTTGCTGAAGACCCTCATTCATGAAAGGCCCACAAGGCCGATATTGACCTACTTGGGCGGCATGAGCGTCAACCGGCTGCGCGTGTGGGCTTTCACGTCCGCCTCGCTCATGTGCTGGGGCACATAACCCCCTTTGGCAAAAGTTTTGGCCTGGTCCTGGTAATGGCGGTCAAACAATACGCCACTTTGCCCCACCGGGTTGATGCCCACTGCCTTGGTGGGCTCTGCAAAATCAATGATCCGGCGCGTGGATGGGCCGTAACTCACCGCCCATGGGGCGGGACCTATGCTGTAGGAGAGGTTGTTGGGCACCTCGCGTCCGCCCGGCGCGTCGAACGGGCCGATGTTGAAGAGCAGGTCCAGTGGCTTTTGCGCGGCCAAGGGGTGGCCATGGGTGAGGGTGTGGGCGTCGCCCCAGGCCCAGGAGGTGGGGTTTTTGCCCAGGGTGGTTTGCAAGTGTGCGATGGTGGCCCGCCAGATGACCTTCAGGGTGTCGGCGCGGGTCTCCACGGCAGGCGTGTCTTTGTTGTCCCACCAGGGCGATGTGTCATCAGCCGCTAGCAAGGGCAGGGCGCTGTCCAGTGCCCGGGTGCCCAGCAGATTGTTGAACTGAACGGCGCCCATCTCGTCAGCCATGGTGCCGCGGGCCAGCTCGTACAGGAACTGGCTGAACAGGGTGGCTGTGATGCTGTTCGCGCCATAGCTACCGTCCCAGCTGGCCAGGCTTTGCAGCATGGCGCGCTCCATGGGCTCGGTAATGATCTGGTTCAGGACTGGAATCAGGGGCGCCAACAGGCGTGGGCCGTAGCCGGTTTGCACATCAAGTTGCAGGGTTTTACTGGCGGCCATGTCCCACAGGGTCGCATCCTCTCGCAGGCGTTCATCCAGACGCTGACCCCGGTCGGCCAAATTGTAGTAACCCGGCACGGGCACGCCGCTGCTGGGTTTGGGTTGAAAGTTGGCCGAGACGATGTAGCCGCGCCGCGGGTTTTCTTCTTGGGGGTTGTCGCTGTAGCGGTAAAAGCCCAGCTTGTCTGCCTCGCCCGTGCTGCCATCCAGGATAAAGCTGGGGTTCACGTTCTCGGGCCGAATGGGCAGCTTGGCCGCTGCCCACCAGCCGATGTCACCGTCCGCGCTGCCCCACACGATATTGAGGCCCGGCGCATGGATTTTGCTGGTTGCTGCACGGGCCTTGACCAGGGTGTCGGCCCGGTTGAGTTCGTAAAAGGCGTCCAGGATCGGGTTTTGGGTCTCCAGAAACGCCCACCACATGGCCACCGGTGTGGTGCCCAGACTGTCCTTGAATGCGTCGGTGATGATCGGTCCGTGCGGGGAGCGCCGCAGGGTGAGCGTGACGGGCTCTTGGCCCTTGACCATGATTTTTTCGGTGCGGCTTTGCAGCTCGACCCACTGCCCTTTGTGCCAGATTTGGTTGGCGTTGGCGGGGTTGACTTTCTCGGCAATCAGGTCCATGTCGTCGTTCTGGAACATGGTCAGGCTCCAGCCAAATTGCGTGTTGTGCCCCAGCAAGGCAGTAGGGTTGAGCGCCTGGTGGTGGCCGTACAACTCAAAGCCCGGCGCAGACAGATGGGCCTCATACCAGACCGAGGGTGCCGAGAATCCAATATGCGGGTCTCCCGCCAGCAGGGGTTTGCCGCTGGCGGTGCGCCGGCCGGCAATGGCCCAGGCATTGCTGCCCTCAAATTGCGGCAAGCCTGCCAAGGCAAGCGCCCCGGTGCTGACTCGGGCCAGTTGGTCGAGCTGCTGCCAGTCCCCCGGGCTCAGGGCCACGGGTGCTGCGGCGGGTT
>CAZBKX010000059.1:0-9807 GCA_964492535.1 uncultured Rhodoferax sp.
CCCTCCAGGTTGCCCGTGAACGCATTGGGCAGTTGATTGAAAAGCACCCTGAATCCTCAATAGATATCGAGATGATGCTTTCTTTTCTGGAGCATTCTTCCCCGCAGCGCGGAATCGTGCGTTGAATGCTCCGACTGACGACTCGCTCACTGTTGCGATGGTGGCGGGCGAAGCGTCAGGGGACTTGCTCGCGGGCTTGTTACTTGATGGCTTGGTGGCGCGCTGGCCGGATCTGCAGGCCGTCGGGATCGGCGGTCCTCACATGCGTTTACGCGGCTTTGACGCATGGTGGCCGCACCACAAACTGTCGGTTCATGGCTACGGCTGGGAGGTCTTGCGCCGGTACCGTGAAATAGTCGGTATGCGCACACAACTCAAGCAAAGGCTGTTGCAGCAACCGCCAGACGTTTTCATCGGTGTCGATGCACCGGATTTCAATCTTGACCTTGAGGCCTCTCTCAGGTCCAAAGGCATCAAGACCATTCATTTTGTTGCACCCTCGATCTGGGCCTGGCGCCCCGAGCGGGTTGAGAAAATCCGCCGAAGTGTGGATCATGTGCTGTGCATATTTCCCTTTGAGCCTGCGTTGTTGGCCCAGCACGGTATCCAAGCGACCTTTGTCGGGCATCCGTTGGCCAACATCATTCCCCTGGTGCCGGATCGCTCGGGAGCCCGAAGAGCCTTGGGGCTAAGTGAAGACGATGAAGTCGTTGCCCTGTTGCCGGGCAGCCGAAAGTCTGAAATTCAACACCTCGCGTTGCGGTTCTTTCAAGCTGCCGTACTGATGCAAAAAAACCGTCCCGCCCTTCAGTTCATTGTGCCGGCGGTACCGGCTTTAAAAGCCATGATTGAGGCGGCTGCCAAAGCCAGTGGTCTAGTGAGTCGGTTACGGATTGTTGAGGGGCAGTCCCATGTTATCTTGGCAGCATGCGATGTGACATTGATTGCCAGCGGTACGGCCACCCTGGAGGCCGCCTTGTTCAAGCGCCCCATGGTCATCGCTTATCACATGAGTTGGCTGTCTTGGCAAATCATGCGCCGAAAACAGTTGCAGCCATGGGTGGGATTGCCAAATATCCTTTGTCGTGATTTCGTTGTGCCTGAATTGCTGCAAGATGCCGCAACGCCCCAAGCCTTGGCAGACGAGGTGTCGCGATGGCTTGAAGCCAAGGATGTGGCACCCGAGAAAATAGTGGCCTTACAACAAACATTCGCCGCATTGCACGCACAGCTGCAACGCGACACTCCCCGAATTGCCGCCCATGCGATCCAGCAAGTACTCCAAGGCTGAACAAGCCGCCCTGACTAAAACCGCCATGCAACAAGCGGCGCTGCGCTGGGATATTCCCGGTTTGGTTGCCGGCGTGGACGAGGCCGGCCGCGGCCCCCTCGCTGGTCCTGTGGTTGCCGCTGCCGTGATTCTGGATGATTTGCATCCGATCAAAGGATTGGCTGATTCCAAGAAGCTCACCGCTTCGCGCCGCGACGCCCTGTTCGATGAAATCCGCGCCAAAGCCTTGTGTTGTTCCATTGCGATGGCCAGCGTGGAGGAAATCGACCAACTCAATATTTTGCAGGCCACCTTGCTCGCGATGCGCCGGGCGGTAGAGGGATTGCGGCTCAAGCCCATCCGGGTACTGGTCGATGGCAACCGCATCCCGGTGCTGCGTATTCAGGCCGAGGCCATTGTCAAGGGCGACTCATTGGTGCCCGCCATCTCGGCAGCGTCCATTCTTGCCAAAGTCCATCGTGACCGCTTATGTGCCGACCTGGATCAACAATATCCGCACTACGGATTCGCCCGGCACAAGGGCTACGGTACGGCCCTGCATTTGGCCGCGCTGCAGGAGCATGGCGCCTGTGAGCAACACCGCAAGTCATTCCGCCCGGTGACCGATGTGCTGAACAAGGCCATGCAATGAACTCTCCGAAACACCAGGAAATCACGTCACGTGACAATGCGTTTCTCAAGGATTTGAGGCGGCTTTCCCAGGACAGCACGGCTTACCGAAAGCAGGGGCGTTTTTGGGTGGAGGGAGACCACCTATGCCGTGCAGCCTTGGTTCGGGGTAAAAAACCTGCTTTTGGAGTGTTTAAAGCATCTTTTTGGCCTCTGGCCGTTGAAGAATATGCTCAAGCAGCTATAAAAAACATAGTAATCAAGGACGCTCTATTCGACGAGATCAGCGCTTTGGAGTCACCGGCCAGCATGGGTTTTGTCTTTGAATTACCCCTGGCACTCGCCTTGGAGCCCCAGCTGGCATCGGTCATCCTGGATCGTGTTCAGGATGCTGGGAATGTCGGCTCTATTTTGCGCAGTGCCTCCGCTTTCGGCTTCAGGCAGATCATTGCCCTCAAGGGCACCGCAGCGCTCTGGAGTCCCAAAGTCTTGCGCGCAGGGATGGGAGCGCATTGGGGTCTGCACCTGCTGGAAGGGGTCGAGTTGGCCGACCTGGCGGCACTAAGGGTGCCGATTGTAGTCACCAGCTCTCACCAAGGTGGTTTCCTGGACTATGCCCTTGACCATGGCGGATTACCCAGTCCGTGTGCTTGGGCCCTGGGCCACGAGGGGCAGGGCGTCAGTCTCGAGCTCGAAGCCCTGGCCCAGCGCCGTGTTCGTATTGCACAGCCTGGAGGGGAGGAGTCTCTGAACGTGGCCGCCGCCGCCGCCATTTGTCTGCACGCGAGTTCAGTAATAACTCGGTCGCTATAATAGGGCGCTTCACCGCATCCTGTACGCCTAGCGCAACCCCAAGCCAATTCCCTGTCAATAGCCAGCCAAGAGTTGTCTCTTGGGCGCGGCTGGGCGTACCCGAAAACCCCATCCGGAGAACCCAGTGCTTTTGTCTTTACAGGGATCATTTCCCCCCGCCATATTGGCGCTCGCAGACGGCACGGTGTTTGTTGGAAATTCCATTGGAGCCCCCGGCTCCACTGCCGGAGAAGTGGTGTTTAACACCGCGATGTCCGGCTATCAGGAAATCCTGACAGACCCGAGCTACTGCCAGCAAATCGTCACCCTCACCTACCCGCATATCGGAAATTACGGCGTCAATGCCCAGGATGTCGAGGCTGAACGGGTGCATGCTGCTGGACTGATCATCAAGGACTTGCCCTTGGTGATGTCCAATTTCCGTGCCGACATGAGCTTGTCTCAGTACCTTCAGCGAGAGAATACCGTGGCGATTGCCAATATCGACACACGGCAACTCACACGCCACTTGCGCACCCATGGCGCGCAGAGCGGCTGCATTCTTGCTTTGGCTGCAGGTGAATCGGTGACCCAGTCATTGGTTGATCACGCCGTAGCGTTGGCCAAAGGTGCGCCCGCCATGGCCGGTGCAGATCTTGCCAAGGTAGTGTCGACCCGGACTGTCTATGAGTGGACGCAGACCGAATGGCAGTTAGCCCACCCCCAGCTTGATGGCAAGCCGGGTTATGGGGAACAAACGGAGCCCCGTTTTCATGTGGTGGCCTACGACTTTGGCGTCAAGTTCAATATTTTGCGCATGTTGGCCGAACGCGGTTGCCGCATCACCGTGGTGCCGGCGCAGACCCCTGCTGCCGAAGTCCTCAAGTACCAACCTGATGGCGTGTTTCTGAGCAACGGCCCCGGCGACCCCCAGCCTTGTGACTACGCCATTGCGACCACTGCCGAGTTGATCGAAACCGGTATTCCAATGTTCGGTATT
The DNA here is from genome assembly GCA_964492535.1 of uncultured Rhodoferax sp. Lineage (GTDB taxonomy): Bacteria > Pseudomonadota > Gammaproteobacteria > Burkholderiales > Burkholderiaceae_C > Rhodoferax. Next base: position 3,693 of record CAZBKX010000059.1, read on the forward strand.
TGCCTGGGCCACCAAATCATGGCGCTGGCAAGCGGTGCCAAGACCTTCAAGATGAAGTTTGGTCACCATGGTGCCAACCACCCGGTCAAAGACCTCGACAACGGCCGCGTGAGTATCACCAGCCAGAATCACGGCTTTGCTGTAGATGAAAAGGCGCTGCCTGCCAATTTGCGTGCCACCCATGTCAGCTTGTTTGACGGGACCTTGCAGGGACTGACGCGGACTGACAAGCCTGCATTCTGTTTTCAGGGGCACCCCGAGGCCTCGCCCGGGCCGCACGATATCGCCTACCTGTTTGACCGCTTCACCGCGTTGATGGAGACCCGCAAAAATGCCTAAACGCACCGACCTTAAATCCATCCTCATCATTGGTGCCGGCCCGATCATCATCGGACAGGCTTGTGAATTCGACTATTCGGGCGTGCAGGCCTGCAAGGCTTTGCGCGAGGAGGGCTACAAAGTCATCCTGATCAACAGCAACCCGGCCACGATCATGACCGACCCGGCCACGGCTGATGTCACTTACATAGAGCCCATCACTTGGCAAACGGTTGAAAAGATTATTGCCAAGGAGCGTCCGGATGCGATTCTGCCCACCATGGGGGGGCAGACGGCGCTGAACTGCGCCCTGGATTTGTGGCACCACGGCGTGCTGGAAAAGTACAACGTCGAGCTGATTGGCGCCACCCCAGAGGCCATTGACAAGGCCGAAGACCGCCTGAAGTTCAAAGACGCCATGACCAAAATTGGCCTGGGTTCCGCCCGCTCGGGCATTGCGCATTCGATGGATGAGGCCTGGATTGTCCAAAAGACGCTGGGCTTCCCGACCGTGATCCGCCCCAGTTTCACGTTGGGCGGCACCGGTGGTGGCATTGCTTACAACTCCGAAGAATTCGAAGTGATTTGCAAGCGCGGCCTGGAGGCTTCGCCTACCAATGAGCTGTTGATTGAAGAGTCACTGCTCGGCTGGAAAGAGTACGAAATGGAAGTGGTTCGCGACAAGGCGGACAACTGCATCATTGTTTGCTCGATCGAAAACCTGGATCCCATGGGTGTGCACACCGGTGACTCGATCACGGTGGCACCGGCGCAAACGCTGACCGACAAGGAATACCAGATTCTGCGCAATGCTTCGTTGGCCGTGCTCCGGGAAATTGGTGTGGACACCGGTGGCTCGAACGTGCAGTTCTCCATCAATCCTGAAGACGGGCGCATGGTGGTCATTGAGATGAACCCGCGTGTGTCCCGCTCTTCAGCGCTGGCCTCCAAGGCCACTGGTTTTCCCATTGCCAAGGTGGCGGCCAAATTGGCGGTGGGCTACACCCTGGACGAATTGCGCAATGACATCACGGGTGGTGCGACGCCCGCGAGCTTTGAGCCCAGCATCGACTATGTGGTCACCAAAATCCCGCGTTTCGCGTTTGAGAAGTTTCCCGCGGCCGACAGTCGCCTGACCACGCAAATGAAGTCCGTCGGTGAGGTGATGGCGATGGGTCGCACCTTCCAGGAGTCGTTTCAGAAAGCTTTGCGCGGTCTGGAGGTCGGCGTGGACGGCATGAACGAGAAAACGCAGGACCGTGAAGTGCTTGAAAAGGAGTTGGGACAGCCCGGCCCTGAGCGTATCTGGTACGTGGGTGACGCATTCGCCCTGGGCATGAGTGTGGACGAAGTCTTTGCTCTTACCAAGATTGATCCTTGGTTTTTGGTCCAGATCGAGCAGATCGTCAAGATCGAGTTGGAGCTGGAAATGACAACGCTGGATGCGATTGACGAGCCCACTCTGCGCGCACTCAAGCAAAAAGGTTTTTCTGATCGCCGCTTGGCCAAGCAGCTGAAAACCACCGACACCGTGATTCGCGAAAAGCGCCGCGCTTTGGGCGTGCGCCCGGTGTACAAGCGGGTGGATACCTGTGCGGCCGAGTTCGCGACCAATACGGCTTACCTGTATTCGACCTACGAGTCTTCGCATCCGTTTGATTCGGGAAGCGAATGTGAAGCCGAACCGACAGCCAAGAAAAAAATCATGGTGCTGGGCGGCGGTCCCAACCGGATTGGCCAAGGCATTGAGTTTGACTACTGCTGTGTGCACGCTGCGCTGGCCATGCGGGAGGACGGTTACGAGACCATCATGGTCAACTGCAACCCCGAGACCGTGTCTACGGATTACGACACCTCGGACCGCTTGTATTTCGAGCCGCTGACCCTGGAAGATGTGCTGGAGATTGTCGACAAGGAAAAACCGTTCGGCGTAATCGTTCAGTATGGAGGGCAGACGCCCTTGAAGCTGGCGCTTGATCTGGAAGCCAACGGCGTACCGATCATTGGCACCTCACCTGACATGATTGATGCAGCGGAGGACCGGGAGCGTTTCCAGAAACTGCTGCATGAATTGGGCTTGCGCCAGCCGCCCAACGCGACGGCCCGCACGGAGCCTGAAGCCCTTGAAAAAGCTGCTGCCCTGGGCTACCCGCTCGTGGTGCGCCCCAGTTATGTGTTGGGCGGCCGCGCGATGGAAATAGTCCATGAGCAACGCGATCTGGAGCGCTACATGCGCGAGGCCGTCAAGGTCAGCCATGACTCGCCAGTGTTGTTGGACCGCTTCCTGAATGACGCCATTGAATGTGATGTGGATTGCATCCGCGATGCGGGTACAACTACCGCGGTCGGCAGCACCTTCATTGGCGGTGTCATGGAGCACATCGAACAAGCAGGTGTGCACAGCGGAGACTCGGCCTGTTCGCTCCCCCCTTACAGCCTGAGCGCGGAAACCGTCACCGAGATCAAACGGCAGACGGCTGCCATGGCCCAAGCCTTGAACGTGGTCGGTTTGATGAACGTCCAGTTTGCCATTCAGAACATTGAAGGCAAAGACGTCATCTATGTTCTTGAGGTGAATCCGCGGGCGTCCCGTACCGTGCCCTTTGTGTCTAAGGCCACCGGCATTCAGTTGGCCAAGGTGGCTGCTCGCTGCATGGTGGGTCAATCGTTGGCCTCGCAAGGCATTCGAGACGAGGTCACGCCGCCTTACTTCAGTGTCAAGGAGGCGGTGTTTCCGTTTGTCAAGTTCCCGGGTGTCGATACGATTCTGGGGCCCGAGATGAAATCCACCGGTGAGGTGATGGGCGTTGGCAAAACTTTCGGCGAAGCATTTGTGAAGTCGCAAATCGGTGCCGGTACGAAGTTGCCGCGTCCTTTCCAGGCCTCAGGTGAGGCCGCTGGCAAAGTTTTTGTGTCGGTCAAAAATGGCGACAAGCCTCGTGCCATTGAGGTCGCAAGGGCCCTGTCCGAGATGGGCTTCCTGCTGGTGGCCACCAAAGGCACAGCGCTGGCGATCAACGCGGCAGGAGTGGCCTGCGGCGTTGTGAACAAAGTGACCGAAGGCCGGCCACACATTGTGGACATGATCAAAAACAACGAAATCTCGTTAGTGATCAACACCCTGGAGGAGCGTCGCAATGCCATCGCGGACTCCCGGCAGATCCGGACCTCTGCCCTGCTGGCGCGCGTGACGACGTTCACCACCATTGCGGGAGCTGAGGCAGCGGTTCAGGGGATGTTGCATATGGATCAACTGGACGTGATTTCGGTGCAGGAAATGCATGCGCAGTTGGCCGTTGCCTGATCGCCGCCTGACAAGCACGGCATAATCAGCCCACACCGCCGAGCGGCAAACTCGGCGGTTTCCTTTTGTGCCTGTCACATCAAAGAGGAGCAGCGCTGGCTCGGCCATCCACTGTGAAATCTCTGATTAATTCAATTTTCATAACTTATAACGGAGCAGTACGTGGCTACCTTTCCCATTACCAAGCGTGGCGCTGAAAAGCTGAAGGCCGAACTGCACAAGCTAAAAACGGTTGACCGCCCCTGGGTTATCAATGCGATTGCAGAGGCGCGCGCCCAGGGTGATCTGAGCGAGAACGCTGAATACGAAGTTGCCAAAGACCGTCAGGGTTTTATTGAGGGGCGTATTCAGGAGGTGGAGGGCAAGTTGTCGGCTGCGCTGGTGATTGACCCCACAGAGCTTGATGCCGGTGGTCGCGTCGTGTTCGGGGCGACCGTCAAGCTCGAAGAAGAGGACTCGGGCGAGCCCGTGACTTATCAAATTGTGGGCGAAGACGAAGCCGACATCAAGCTGGGACTGGTGAACATCGGCAGCCCGATTGCCCGTGCCTTGATTGGCAAGGAGCAAGGTGATACGGCTGAAGTTCAGGCGCCCGGCGGAATCAAACGCTATGAAGTGGTAGCCGTCAGCTACATCTGAACGCATGTCAAGGCTGTCGATTTGGGTGGCCGCCTTGTGGTGGGCAAGTTTGAGCACAATGGGATTCCTGGTTGTGCCGCTGTTGTTTACCTACTTGCCGGCACCGGCCGTCGCAGGCGCCATGGCTGCCAAGCTATTTTCTGCCCAGACGTGGGTGTCAACGGTGTGTGGCTTGTTTCTGTTGATGGTTACAAGGTCGAATAACGTTCCAGCCGGCAAATCTATTGATTCAGTTGCTATTATTTTAATATTATTTGCGCTGTTGATGGCTCTGCTGGTGGAATTCGCTGTGGCACCGCGCATCGTGATGCGCGAGAACCTGAAAATCTGGCACAGCGTCGGTAGCGGGATGTACCTGCTGCAGTGGCTGTGCGCTGTGGTGATCTTCTGGAAGTTGAATCGGCGCAAGCCGTGATCAGGTCTGGCTGCGTTTCTTGATACTGATTTGCTTTGGTTTTGCGCGTTTAACCTGACCCCCGGCTGTGAGGCGCTGATTGCCAAGCACACGCAAGGTTTTGACTTCAGGGCGCTGACCAGCTTGCTTACTGTATTTGAGGACTTTGAAGTCGCGTGGGCCGGGCATGCGGTTTTCGTCAACCACTTTTTCGCGCTCTGGCATGGGGCGCCAAAAAACAAGCAGTTTGCCGATGTGTTGAATAGGCGCTGCATTGAGTTCGTCCGCCAGGGTTTGGAACATGGCTTCACGCGCGGCGCGGTCATCCGAAAAGACGCGAATCTTGATCAGTCCGTGCGCATTCAAGGCCGCATCAGCTTCCTTCTTGACGGCGTCAGTGAGTCCGTCTCCGCCTACCATGACCACGGGGTCCAGGTGGTGGGCTTCGGAGCGGTGTTCTTTGCGTTGAGCAGGGGTCAGTTGAATTTGAGACATAGCGGTATTATCGGTTACGAAGGTAGAAATGAAATCCAGTACAAAAAGCACCAAGGTCAACCGGGCCTGGATCAACGATCACGTCAACGACACTTACGTCAAATTGGCGAAGCTGGAGGGCTACCGCGCCCGGGCAGCCTACAAACTCAAGGAAATTGATGAAGCCCTCGGTTTAATCAAGCCGGGCCATTTGGTGGTTGATCTGGGGTCTACCCCGGGTGCTTGGAGCCAGTATGTGCGCCGCAAAATGTCTCCCAAGACCGCAACAAGCGGCGGGGCCGCTGCGGGTGCACTCAATGGCAGCATCATTGCGCTGGATATCCTGCTCATGGAGCCGGTAGAGGGTGTGGTTTTCTTGCAGGGGGATTTTCAGGAGGCCGAGATGCTGCAGCGCCTGGCAGCTGAGATGCAGGGCCGCAAGGCCGACGTGGTGCTGTCAGACATGGCGCCCAATCTTTCAGGTATTGCTTCCGCCGATGCCGCTCGCGTCGAGAACTTGGTCGAACTGGCGATCGAATTTGCTCAAAACTATATGAAACCGCAGGGCGCTCTGGTTGCCAAAGTTTTTCATGGTGGTAGCTACGATCCTTTAGTGAAGCGATTCAAAGAGACCTTCTCGGTTGTCAAGCCGATCAAGCCCAAGGCGTCCCGGGACAAGTCCTCGGAAACCTTTCTGGTTGGCATGGGCTTGAGGCATCCCTGATTTCCATGTTTCACTTGAGGCTGAATGTGCAAAGCCTTCGCCCTGCATGACTTGAAACGCCTAAAATGACACCCACTTGTGATCTGTCATCTACTTTGTGTCTCTATTGGAGCCTCGCTTGAATAATCAGTGGTTCTCGAAAATAGCCGTATGGCTCGTTATTGCTCTCGTCCTCTTTACTGTTTTCAAACAGTTCGACACGCGGGGGCCGGCCGGCGCTGGCTACATGGGTTACTCCGATTTCCTTGAGGAAGTCCGTGGT
>CAZBKX010000060.1:0-3860 GCA_964492535.1 uncultured Rhodoferax sp.
CACCCACGCCATTGAAGACGCCAATGTGCTGCGCTTTCATGTGGACTACTTCAAGCCCGAGGGTAAGACCCCACCCAAGCCGGGCGAGGCGCTGGCCAAGCGGGCGGTGATTGAGGCCATCCTGGCCAAACACGACACCGCCACCGCCGCGCGCCGTTTCAACGCCGTGCTGGCCACCGCCAGCATCAACGATGCCATTGAGTACCACCGCCTTTTTGCAGAAATGCAAAAGGCCAGGCAAGCGGCCGACCCCGCCTTTGTGCCGCTCAATATTGCCTGCGTGTTCTCGCCCCCCGCTGAAGGCGATGCGGATGTGAAGCAAATTCAAGAAGACCTGCCGCAAGAAAAAGAAGACAACCAGCAAGACCCCGAGGGCAAAAAATCCGCCCTCAAAACCATATTGGCCAGCTACAACACCCGCTACGACACCAACCACAGCATTGGCGAATTCGACCTGTACTACCAGGACGTGCAAAAGCGCATCAAAGACCAGCAGTGGCCCAATGCCGACTACCCTGCCGCCAAAAAGATCGACATCACCATCGTGGTGGACATGCTGCTGACCGGCTTTGACTCCAAGTACCTCAATACGCTGTATGTAGACAAAAATCTCAAGCACCACGGATTGATACAAGCCTTCTCGCGCACCAACCGCGTCCTCAACGGCACCAAACCTTACGGCAACATTCTGGATTTTCGCCAGCAGCAAGACGCCGTGGATACCGCCATTGCCCTGTTCTCGGGCGAAAAATCGGGCGAAGAGGCTCGCAAAATCTGGCTGGTGGACAAAGCGCCTGTGGTCATAGACAGGCTGGACGCAGCCGTTACCAAGCTGGCCGACTTCATGCAAAGCCATGGCCTGGCCTGTACCCCCGAGGCCGTGCACAGCCTCAAGGGCGACGAGGCACGCGCGGCCTTCATCAAAAACTTCAAGGAAGTGCAGCGCCTCAAAACCCAGCTGGACCAATACACCGACCTCACGCCAGACAACGCCACCGCCATTGAGCACATCTTGCCAGCCGAGAACCTGCAGGGCTTTCGCGGCGCCTACCTGGAAACAGCCCAGCACCTCAAGCAACAACAAGCCCAGCAAAGCAAGGGTGGCACCGGGGCGGACGGCGGCGCTGCCGATGTGGACCAGCTCGACTTTGAATTTGTGCTCTTCGCCAGCGCCGTGATTGACTATGACTACATCATGGGCCTGATGTCGCGCTTTACACAACAAGGACTGCAGGGCTCCGGCAAGCAAAAGATGAGCCGCGAGCAGCTCATTGGCCTGATCCAGGCCGATGCCAAGTTCATGAACGAGCGCGACGACATTGCCGCCTTTATTGCCACCCTCAAAGCGGACGAGGGCTTGTCTGAGACCGCCATCCGCGAAGGCTACACCCGGTTCAAAAAAGAGAAGGACAGCACCGAGCTGGCCACCATCGCCACCCTGCACCACTTGGCCCCCGCCGCTCTTCAAACCTTTATAGACAGCATCTTGCAGCGCATGATTTTTGACGGAGCGGCCTTAAGCGATCTCATGGCCCCGCTGAACTTGGGCTGGAAAGCCCGCGCCCAGGCGGAAGTGGCGCTAATGAAAGAACTGGCGCCGCTGCTGACCAAACGCGCGCAGGGGCGCGATATTTCTGGGTTGAGTGCGTATGAGCAATAACGCCATGTTGGAGACCCACCGCATCGAATGCAAGCGTGAACTCACGCCCGACCTCGACCTGGAGAAAGAAGTCATCGCCTTTCTCAACACCCCCGAGGGCGGGTTTATTTATCTGGGCATCTGCAAAACAGGAGCGCGTGTCGGCGTGGCCGATCTAGATGGGGACATGCTCAAGGTGAAAGACCGCATCAAAAGCAATATCAACCCATCGGCCATGGGCTTGTTTGATCTGGTGGAAGAAGAGCAACCCGCTGGCGTTCACTGCATCAAAATCATCGTTGCCAGCGGCAGCGAAAAGCCCTACACCAAAAAGAAATCTGGCTTGAGCGAAAAAGGCTGCTTCCTGCGCATTGGCACCGCCGCCGAACCCATGCCCGTGGCGATGATCGAAAAACTCTTTGCCACTCGCACCCGCAACTCCAACGGCAAGATCAAAGCCCATCGCCAAGCCTTGAGCTTTGAGCAATTGCGCATTTATTACGATGAAAAGCGCAAGCCGCTGAATAGGCAGTTCAAAACCAACCTGGAGCTGACCACCGAAGACGGTGCGCTCAACTACGCCGCCTACTTGCTGGCCGACGAAAACGGCACGTCCATCAAAGTGGCCAAATACCGGGGCAAAGACCGCATACACCTGGTCGAGAGCAACGAATACGGCTACTGCTCCCTCATCAAAGCCACCAAAAGCGTGCTCGACAAGCTGGACTTGGAAAACAAAACCGCCAGCACCATCACCGCCAAAGAACGGATCGATGTGCGCCTGTGGAGCACCATCGCCCTGCGCGAGGCGGTAATTAACGCCATCGTCCACAACGACTACACCCGTGAAGTGCCGCCCAAGTTCGAGATATTTTCCGACCGCATCGAACTGACCTCTGCCTGCGCATTGCCCGAAGGCTTGACCCAAGCCGAGTTTTTTGAAGGCTACTCCATCCCGCGCAACAAAGAGCTGATGCGCGTTTTTAGAGACCTGGAGATAGTGGAGCACCTGGGTTCGGGCATGCCCCGCATCACCGAGTTTTATGGGCGGGAGTGCTTTCGGTTTACGGAGAATTTTTTGCGCATCACGTTTCTGGCCAGCAGGCCGGTGTATGCAGATGAGGAGACGACACCAGTCACCCCGCCAGTTGAGGCCCCAGTCGAGGCCCCAGTGAACCTGACGGAAACTGAGAGAAAAATACTGGTGTCGATCGCCTCTCTGCCTCTTGGCCGGGGTGCCATTTTGAACGCCTTAGGCTACGGTCAACCGACTGGCAACTACAAAGCGGCCATGGCCAGGTTGCTGCAAGCAAGACTGATAGAGCCCACACTACCCGACAAACCCAACAGCCGCCTGCAGCAATACCGCTTGACTGAAAAAGGCAGGGTCTTGTTGCAGCGATCCACCCCCAACCCAAAGGACACCTCATGGTCTTAGGCAACAAACTGAATATTTCAAGCCAGGTTGAACTCAACCGGGTTGAAGAAAAACTGAGCAAGCAAAAAGCCAAACTATTGTTTGAAAGTGGCGACATCGCGCTAGTGGAAGTGGGCACCTTTGCCGGGCTGGCATACATCCACGCCTATTTGTTTGGCGATGTTTATGCATTTGCCGGGCAAATGCGCGATGTGAATCTGGCCAAAGGCAACTTCCGGTTTGCACCCGTCATGTATTTGCAGCAGTCGCTGGCGCACATCAGCGCCATGCCGCAGCAAAACTTTGAACAAATCATTGAGAAATACGTGGAAATGAACGTTGCACACCCGTTTCGTGAAGGTAACGGGCGTGCCACACGCATCTGGCTGGACTTGATGCTGAAAAAGGAACTGCAGCGGGTTATCGATTGGAACGCGGTGGACAAAGGTGAGTATTTGTCAGCCATGGAGCGCAGCGTGGTCAAAGACCTGGAGATCAAACACCTGCTCAAAAACGCCCTGACCGACAAAATCAACGATCGGGAGGTGTACATGAAAGGCATCGACGTGAGCTACTACTACGAAGGCTATAGCGAATACAAGGTTGAGGATTTGTGAGTGCTGGGCGACACGTGCGGGAAACACCATGAATAACAACAAACAAGCCTTGGTGCCCAAGCTGCGGTTTCCGGAGTTTCGGGGGGCGGACGGGTGGACGGTCAAACCATTTCACAAGCTTTTCTCAATTGGGAATGGCCGGGATCACAAGCACCTTTCCGCAGGTAATGTTCCTGTTTACGGCTCG
>CAZBKX010000061.1:0-8548 GCA_964492535.1 uncultured Rhodoferax sp.
CGATGGGCTCAGCAGGTGGCATGCGGCGCATTCAGGACTTCAGTGGATTTTTCGATCAAACCACCTTGGTGCTTTGTGGTGATGCACTGATCGACCTGGACATTACAGCAGCACTTGCCGAGCACAGGGCCAAGGGCGCCATTGCCAGTGTGGTGGCAATGGACGTGCCGTTGAGCGATGTGCAGAGTTACGGCATTGTGGTGGCTGCACAAGATGGGCGCATACAGTCTTTTCAGGAAAAACCAAAATCTGCCGAGGCCAAATCCACACTGGCAAGCACCGGGATTTATATTTTCGAGCCCGCCGCTCTGGAGCTGATTCCATCCGGCAAGGTATACGACATCGGCTCGCAGTTGTTCCCTGACCTGGTCGAACATCGCCTGCCATTTTTTGTACTGAATCACCCATTCAATTGGATCGACATTGGACGGGTCAGCGACTACTGGTCTGTTTTGCAGAGGGTTTTGCGCGGAGAAGTGGCTGAAATGAACATGCCAGGGCGCCAAATCAAACCCGGCATCTGGGTAGGACTCAATACGTCCATTGCGTGGGACGAAGTCACCATCGAGGGCCCGGTCTATATCGGCTCCAGTGTGCGGATCGAACCCGGCACTACCATCACCGGACCCGCCTGGATTGGGCACGGCAGCCATATTCGAACCGGCGCCAAAGTGGTTCGCAGCATCTTGCTTGAGTACACTCGCATTGCCGCTGACATGCGCTTCACTGAAATGATTGTTTCCCCCGACTACTGTGTCGACCGCCATGGCGATACCCTGTACCGTGGTGACGACACCGCCCAACTCCGCTGGGGTGATGCCCGAGCCTGACGCTCGCCTTGGCCAAATGATTCCCCTTTTTAAGACCTAGCACCCATGTTGATTCAACCAGTGATCTTGTCAGGCGGCTCCGGCACACGCCTGTGGCCTCTTTCACGCGAAAAATACCCCAAACAACTGCTGCCGCTGATTGGCGAAGACTCCCTGCTCCAAGCCACGGTCCGAAGGGTTGAAGGTATCGCAGACCTGGACCTGGCCCCCCCCATGGTGGTGTGTGGCGAAGAATATCGGTTTGTCATCGCCGAACAACTGCGCTTGCTTGGGAAAAGTGGCACGATCGTTCTGGAGCCATTGGGACGAAATACTGCACCCGCCCTGACGTTAGCAGCATTGGCAGCCACTAAAACGGGAGCAGATCCCGTCTTGCTGGTCATGCCTGCCGACCACGTTATCACCCACATCAGCGCCTTCCAAAACGTCGTCAGCCAAGGGGCGGCCTTGGCTGCTCAAGGTGCTGTGGTCACATTCGGCATCACACCCGAGGCACCCGAAACAGGCTACGGCTACATCCAGTACGGATCTGCTTACCCTGAAGGCACGGACGACACACCATCCTGTTCCCGGTTGATCGCCCGTTTTGTAGAAAAACCAGATCTGGTCACAGCGCAAACTTACCTGGATGCAGGTACCTACCTGTGGAACAGTGGCCTGTTCATGATGCGGGCCTCCGTCTGGCTGTCTGCCATGGGCGTGTGCCGGCCAGACATCTTGACGGCCTGCCGGACCGCCTGGGACCAAGGGTCAACCGATGGTGAATTTGCGCGGGTGGAAAAGGCAACTTTTGCCAGTTGCGCGGCAGACTCGATCGATTACGCGGTCATGGAGCGCATTGCGTCGGGGACGGACACCGGCACCCTGCCACCCGGCGTCGTGATTCCATTGGCGGCTGGCTGGTCGGATGTGGGTGCCTGGGACGCTTTGTGGCGGGTGTTGCCCAAAGACACTACGGGGAGCGTCGCTCAGGGGGACGTGCTGTTGCAAGACTGTAGCAACACGCTGGCCATTTCAGAAGGCCGGCTCATCGCCTGCGTGGGCGTCAGTGATTTGGTGGTGGTGGAAACGGCAGATGCCATTCTCGTCGTCCACAAGGACAAAACACAGGACGTCAAAAAAATCGTCGATATCCTCAAACAGCAGGGCCGTCCGGAAAGCAGTATCCACCGCAAGGTCTACCGACCCTGGGGCTCTTACGATGGCGTGGACGCCGGTGAGCGCTTTCAGGTCAAGCGCATTGTGGTCAAGCCAGGCGGCATCTTGTCGCTCCAGATGCACCATCACCGTGCAGAGCATTGGATCGTGGTGAGCGGCACGGCCAAAATCACCCGGGGTGAAGACGTATTTTTGCTCTCCGAAAACCAGTCCACGTTCATCCCGCTGGGAACCACCCACCGCCTGGAAAACCCTGGCCGCGTGCCTTTGGAGATGATCGAGGTGCAATCCGGCTCGTATCTGGGCGAAGACGATATCGTTCGCTTTGAAGATGTATATGGCCGATAAACGGGTCAAGCGACTGCTGCGCAATCACTGGGTTCGGCTGCGGTCCAGCAATTGCTGGACAAAGCCGGAGGGAATGGCATAGCTGATGCCGGAGGGATTCGTCAACGCCGACTCCCGGGTTCCCTTGATGAACACCATGTTGACAACCCCCCACACTTGGCCTGTGTCCGGGTCAAACAAGGGCCCGCCGCTGTTGCCGGGATAGGCGGTGCCATCAAGCTGAAAAATCTGGAAATTACCGCCTACCCGCAAGCTGCGAATAGCCTTGTCATTGAGCTGGCCTGCTGTCGGCGCGGGTAGCGCTGCGACGGTAATTGACGAAACCATGCCCCGGTGCGTCACGGGTGAAAAACCCAGCGCGCCGCCTATCGGAAAGCCCATGAATGCAATGGACTGGCCTTCCCTGACCCGGTCCGAGTCTCCTACCGTGAGAGCAGGCACCGCTGGCCCCTCAAAGCGCAGCAAGGCCAGGTCATGCGCCTTGTCTACAGCCAACACCGTGGCCAGCCGCATTTGCCACTCCCCTTGGCTTATGCGAATCTGAACTACCAATGCGGCCTGCAGATCCAGGTCAGCGGGTTGCTCCAGCACGTGGGCATTGGTAATGACCAAATTGCCCGTGTCCGAGCGGTCTTGCCCCACCACAAAACCGGTTCCACGCAGCGCAAAACGCGGACTGTTGGTGGGTTTGAACGTACCGACAATCACCACTGACGGTTTGACTTTGGCAATGGCGACAGAAACATCAGCCCGAACTGGCCCGGAACAGCAGATGCTCATCACCGAACAAAAAACAAGCCAGATTTTCATGCTGTTCCCCGTGCTACAACGCGGTCAGAAGTGCCGCAACCTCCGACTGCGCTGGAAACTTGGCACCCAGCTGACTGAGCGCCTCAAGCTCCTTGCGCGCCAGCGCCTTCTGGCCGCCTTGAATGTGAATTTTGGCCAGGTTCAGCTTGAATAGTGGGTTCTGTGGTTGTAAGACCAAGATCTGATTTTGCAAGGTCAGAGCCTGGGCGTAGTCTCCTTTCTCAGACAACAGCATGGCCAGCGTATCCATCAGCGCGGGTTGATTCGGGGCCAGTGCATTGGCCTTTTCGGCAAAAGCCAGTGCACCTTCCCGCTTGAGTTTGCCGCTGACCCAGGCTAAATTGTTGTAGGCCATAGCGTGGTTGGGTACCAGCTTAATCACGGAAGAATATACTTTTTCAGCTTGCAGGTAGTCCTTTCGTGACAGCGCGTCGTCCCCCAGATAGAACAGAAACAAGGCGTCCTTTGGGTTGTCTTTCTGCCAAATGGCGGCCAACTTATCCGCATCAGCCGCCCTGCCCAAAGCCTTCAGCACTGCATGCTGTTTGACAGCCAGCTCAGGCGCCTGAACCTGCTTCAGCCCGGCGCGGTAAGCCGCCAACGCGTTCTCCCAGCTTTTTTGCATCGCGTAAATATCGCCTTCCAACAGGTAGCCGGCCACCTCCTTGGGCCTCTGCTTCTGCACCGTGCGAGCAGTTGTGAGCGCCTGCTCAAACCGCTTGTCCTCCAAGTCCAGTCCAACGAGAACTCGCTGAACCTCCAGCGAATCTGGTTTGAGTTCCAGCGCGTTTTTCAGGCTCCTGATGGCGGCATCGCGGTTTTTTTCAGCCAACTGGACCTCGGCCATGCGCAGGTAAGGCAGGGCTGACTGGGGCTGCAGACTGGCCAGCTTTTTATAACTGGCCATGGCCTGGTTGAACTCACCTGCCAAATGCTGTGTTCGCCCAAGCGCAGCCCAGATATCGACGTTTTCCGGCAGGACCGCCACGGCGTTTTGCGCCGCTGAAATGGCAGATTTCAAATCCTTGTTGCGAAGGTGAAAGTCAATCAGCAGCAGGCGGGCGTAGGGGTCGGCGGGCTCGGCTTGCACCGCACTACCCATAAGGCGGGCGACTTCATCCGGGGCGGCTCCCGAACGGGCTGCGATATCTGCCAGCGCCAGGTAAGCTCGACTGTTTCTTGGATTTTTGGCGACGAACGCCTCGAAACGCTTTCTCGCCAGTTCAGGCTTTTTGTCAGCCATATCCATGCCAGCCAAACTGGCGGTTGCCGCAAAATAGGCGGGGTCGATCTCCAACGCGCGCTCAAAGCTGACTCGTGCACCTGCCTGATCGCCTTTGGCCATCAGGGTTCTGGCCCGCAATTGGGCAGCCAGAGGTTGGTTCGGCTGCTTTTTTTCTAACCCTTCAATCGCCCTCAGGGCCCGGTCAAACTCCCGACGCCTCAGGTGCGCATTGATCAGGGCCAGGTCAGCCGTCACGCCAGGATCTGAGCCAGCAATGTTTTGCAATTCCTGGAATGCAGCATCGACTTGGCCGCCCATCAAATGGGTCACGGCCAGCGCCGTTCGTTTCTTGCCATTCTCTGGCGACTGTCGGGCCGCTTGGGCGAAGTAGTGCTCCGCTTGCTTGAGGTCTCCGCTTTGCAAATAGACCTCCCCGGCGACGGACAGCATTTCCGGATCCACGTTATCCCGATTCAGCCCCGGGAGCAAAGTCGCCATCGCCTTGGCTGGCTGCCCCGCACGCAAATAAGTAGTCACCAACAGACGGCGAGCCAGATTCAATTCGGGTGCAATTTGCAAGGCCCGACTCAGGTAATCTTGTGCGGACTGCAGAGCGTTCTGTTGCAACTCAATGCCACCCGCGAGTTGCAGAGCGGGCAGACTCGATGGCAGGGCCCTCAAGACCTGCTGTACAAACTCCCTGGCCTGCCGGTACTCTTTTTTCTGGAACGCCAACTGTGCCTCCAGCAGATGAGTTTGGGGATGGCGCGGCGCGATGATCCTGATGTGAACCAGTTGTTGCTCCGCATCCGTGAGTTTGCCCTGTTGCAACAACAAGGTCGCGATGGCCACCTGGCCTGCCAGAAAATCGGGCTTCAAGGACACTGACTTCCGATAGGCCTCCAAAGCCTCAGCGGATTGATTCTTCGCATACAACCCAAGGTCGCCCTTGAACTTCCAGGCCTCATGATCCTTGGGTGACTTGGCAATAACGCCCTCTATCAGGGCCAGCGCACCGTCGAAGTCACGGGCACCTGCTTTTTGACGGGCCTGGGCAATCAGGGCAGGGGCGAATTCGGGGTCAGCACGCAGGGCAGTATTCAAGGCTTGCTCGGCCAAGTCAGCCTTGCCCTGCGCCGCATACGCTGACGCGAGCGACATCTGAAGGTCGGCCATGGCCGTTGGCAGGCTCAAGTTCGTGCGAGCGAACTCATCTACGACCTTCTTCGCGTGGCCTTGGGCCAGCAACGCCTTGGCCAGTCGGGGTATGACCGGGTCCTGCGGATATTTGAGTTCCAGTGCTTTGCGCAGTTCGGTCTCTGCCCCCACCGCGTCGCCCTCCTCCAACAAAGTGCTGCCCAGTAGAAACCGGGCCTCAGGCAAGTCGGGCTTGGCTTGCAAGGCATTCTTGATCTGGATGACTGCAGCCTTGTTGTCCTTCTTGGCCAAGTAGTCTTTGGCCGACAGCAGCAACTCGTCAGGGGTATCGCCACAAGCCGCCAACAGCAATGACACCAACAAGGCTGACAACACTTTGGAAGACTCTTTTTTCACTGAACGCATAAGGATTCCTTGAGATGGGAAGTGACAGAAACTATTTCAGGCCCAGACGGTGCATCAGGTCGTAGAGCGTGGGGCGGCTGACGCCCAACAAGTCGGAGGCGCGCGCCATGTTTCCATTGACGCGCCCAAGTGCGGCCACGATCGCTTTGCGCTCGGCATGGTCACGAATCAAACGCAAGTCCAGCACGCTGTCCGCGTCGTCTGGTGCAAGCTCCTTCAAACCCAGATCGGTGCTGGAGATCTGGCTACCATCGGCCATGATGGTGGCGCGGCGCACGCGGTTTTCCAGCTCGCGAATATTGCCTGGCCACGGGTGCTTCTCAACGGCCCTTACAGCCTCCTCGCTGAGTGTCATGGCAGACCGGTTTTGCTCCTGAGCGAAGCGGCGAACAAACGCATGCGCCAGCAGGGCAGCATCGCCCACCCGGTCCCGCAAAGGCGGGATATTTATGACAATTTCAGCCAGCCGGTAATACAGGTCTTCACGGAATCGCCCGGCCTGGCCCAGTGCGTTCAGATCCTGATGGGTGGCGCAGACAATGCGCACATCCACAGCAATTTCCTGGCGGCCGCCCACGCGCTCAATGGTCCGCTCTTGAAGAAATCGCAGCAGCTTGGCCTGCAACGGAAAAGGCAGATCACCGATTTCGTCGAGCATCAAGGTGCCGCCGTTAGCCATCTCGATCTTGCCCAGGGTGGTCTTGGCTGCACCCGTGAATGCACCTTTCTCAAACCCGAACAACTCGCTCTCCAGCAAGTTCTCGGGAATCGCGGCGCAGTTGATGGCCACGAATTTCTCCGTCCCACGCGGTGACGCGTGGTGCAAACCCCGCGCCAGTACCTCTTTGCCGGTTCCGCTCTCACCCAGCAACATGACGGTCGCGTTGCTGCTGGCCACCTTCTCAATGGTGCGGCAAATCCGCAACACCTCCGGGTCACGCGTCATCAGTCCGACCAGGGCATCGGGCTGGTAGGCCTGCTGCAGCCGCCGGTTTTCACGCTGCAACTCAAACAAGCGGTATGCACGCTCTACCGTGAGGTTGAGTAACTCCGGCTCAAAAGGCTTGGTGAAAAAATCATAGGCTCCCATAGCCACTGCACGCAAGGCGTTAGCCTGGTCGTTCTGGCCGGTCAGTACGATCACCTTGATGTCTGGATCAAAGGCCAAAATTTGCCCCAGCAACCGAAAACCCTCAGACACGCCATCGGCATCGGGCGGTAACCCCAGATCCATCGTGACTACCGCCGGCGCGCACTTGCGCAGTTGCACCAAGGCGGTCTCCCGGTCATGGGCAGTCACCGTATCAAAGCGGTCAAGGGACCACTTGATTTGTTTTTGTAATGCCAGGTCATCCTCGACAATAAGCAGAGAAGCAGTCTTTTCAGGAGTCATGCGACCTCCAGGGTCTGAAGATCCGAGCCAATCTTGGCGTCAAACAGAGGCAGACGAATGTCAACGGTGGTACCCCGCCCTGGCGCACTGTCTACATTGATGCGACCACCTAACTCATGTACGTACTGAAAGCTCTCATAAGCCCCAATACCCATACCTGAGCGCTTGGTAGTCTGAAACGGCTTGAACAATCGATCCCGAATAAAGTCCTGCGACATACCCTGACCCGTGTCGCCAACAACAATGCGCGCCAGCCCGCTCAGACGTTCCAAATTCAGCCAAACCCGCCCGCCGGGGGCAGTCGCATCAAAGGCGTTCTGCACCACATGACCGATGATTCGCTCCAGGCGCTCTTCATGTCCTCGCGTAACCACCGAAGCCGACAATTGAAGCTCAAGGGTTCTACCGCGGCCTTCGGCTACTGTCTTGATACGCTCAGCAATAGCGACCAGGTTCACACCAAACGCAGTGCCTGCGGGTGTGCTCCCCTCCCTCAACTGCAGCATGAGTTGG
The DNA here is from genome assembly GCA_964492535.1 of uncultured Rhodoferax sp. Lineage (GTDB taxonomy): Bacteria > Pseudomonadota > Gammaproteobacteria > Burkholderiales > Burkholderiaceae_C > Rhodoferax. The sequence goes on from CAZBKX010000061.1 coordinate 7,841, forward strand.
CGCATACGCTCAAGCGAGTTTTCAACGGTCATCAGCATGTCTTGCTGGAACTCGGGGTTGTGACCCAGACGCTTGGCGTTTTTCATCATCAGCGAGAGTTGAGTCACGATATTTTTCAAGTCATGCACCACAAAGGCCGACATCCGGTTGAAGGCATCAAATTTGCGTACCTCCAGCAGCTCCTCGGTAGCCTGCATTTGAGCCAGGAAACTGGCCGCCTGCTGGCCTGCAGTCTTGAGCAAGTCATTGACCTCCCAATTCACATCAATGCGCGTGCGCGCGCTGGCCAGCACCACAAAGGCAATCAACTCATCGCCCATCATCAGGGGCACGATCAGCCAAGCCTGGGGCAAGCCTTGAAGCCACGGTGGCAAAGTCAGCGATCCGTAGCGCCTGGTGTAGGAGCGGTACTCCTCCAGATTGATCACCCATCCACTGCCCACCATGAACCGACACAGGGGCGAGTTGGCCTCTTCAAGATCGAGGGTTTGCGCAAGATTCCAGCGCGCCATCTGACGAAAGGCGGTTTCGCCGCGCGGCTTCATCCACAAACCGCCGGCAGGGCTCTCCAGCATGTCGGCCAGTCCACGAATAACCTGTTGACCGACTTCCTGAGGCGAATTGCATGGTGACAGGGTATGGGTGAATTTCAGCCATTCCTCGCGGTAGTCAAAACGGTAACGGAAAAAATGTTTACCCAAAAAAACC
>CAZBKX010000062.1:0-2641 GCA_964492535.1 uncultured Rhodoferax sp.
CAACACCATCGCCACCACCCGCCTGGCCATTGAAGCGCGCCAGCACCTGTTTGCCTGGGCGCAGGCCGAGGGCATCGACTTTGACTTGAAGCGCGAGGGCATTCTGCACATCTACCGCGACAAAGCCGGGTTTGACCATGCAGGCGAAGTGTCCAAATTGTTGGCCGCAGGTGGACTGGAGCGCCGCGCTGTGACCCCCACCGAGATGTGCGCCATTGAACCCACGTTGCAGGGTCAGTTCTACGGCGGCTACTTCACCGAGAGCGACAGCACCGGCGACATCCACAAGTTCACCCACGGCCTGGGTCAGGCTTGCGAGCGGCTGGGTGTGCGTTTGATGGCGGGTGAATCGGTGCAGTCGGTGAGCAGCGATGGCCAGGTGGCGCGCGTGGTGCTGGAAAGCGGTAACACGGTGCAGGCTGACGCGGTGGTGGTGTGCGCCGGCGTGCGCAGCCGCGCGCTTGGTGCCCAACTGGGCGATCGGCTCAATGTGTACCCGGTCAAGGGCTACTCGATCACCGTGCACCTGAACGACGAAGCCAGCCAGGCCGCTGCGCCCACGGTGAGCCTGCTTGACGACGCCACCAAACTCGTGACCAGCCGCCTGGGCCGAGACCGCTTCCGGGTGGCCGGAACGGCCGAGTTCAACGGCTACAACCTCGACATTCGCGCTGACCGGATTCGCCCGCTGACCGACTGGGTGAACCAGTGCTTCCCCGGTGTGAGCACCCGCCGCGCCGAGCCCTGGGCCGGCCTGCGCCCCATGATGCCGGACATGCTGCCGCGGGTGGGTGCAGGTAAAAAGGCCAATGTGTTTTACAACACCGGCCACGGTCATTTGGGCTGGACCCTGTCTGCCATCACCGCGCACCAACTGGGCGCCCATGTGGCGCAATGGGCCGAGCAGGGTGCCACCGGTGGTCGCGTCAGGTTGTCGGCGGCTCAAGCGGCGGCCTGATAACAGGGGTCTCTGAGGCGGGCTGGCAGGTGCCGGGGTGTGAGCCAGCGTGTGGCAAAATTTTGTGTCAATTTCACCCCCCGCTTCACCTCATTTCAGATCGACTTCAGAGACCATGGCATCACTTGATTTTGAGCAAGAAGAACTGGAATTCAAGGCCTTTCATGCGATCAATGCCGCCCTGCTGAGCTCCCTCTGCGACGCTCTGCAGCGCAAAGTTGCAGGCCTGTTGCAAGGCCATCAGGGGTTGCAGGTCTCCAAGATCGAGGGCCGGGTCAAGGACAGCGCGGAGTGCGTTCGCAAGTTCTCCGGCAAGTACCGCAATGCGCTGGAAGAGCAGAACCAGGTTTTTGCGATCCAGGACCACATCACCGACTTGATCGGCATCCGGATCGTTTGCCTCTATGAAGACGAAATCCGGCAGGTCGCCGATCTGGTGCGCCCTGGCTTCAAGGTCATTGAGGTTACCGACAAGATTGCCAAGGTGGAGCAGACCGATGATTTCTTTGGTTACAAGGGCCTTCACATGGACCTGGCCTTCAGCGCGGCCGATGTGGGGCTTGCGCCTAACACGGTCTTGCCTGTGCGGCAGTTTGAGTTGCAGGTGCGCACCATCATTCAGGACTCCTGGAGCGTGCTCGACCACCAGATCAAGTACAAGAAGTCGATTCCGGGGGCGCTCAAGCGCCGCATCAATGTGCTGTCTGCGCTTTTTGAGCTGGCCGACCGGGAGTTCCGGCAGATTCGCGACGAGACCGAAGCCGGCTTGCAATTTGCACCAGATGAGACTGCCGTGCTGGACGCGCCCATCGAGATGCCGGCACCGGTTCAGGACGGCTTTGTGAAAGGGGAGTTGAATGCCTTTACCTTCCTGAAGATTGCGAACCATTTTTTCAAGGACTTTGCCTTTGAGCCCTTCAAGGTGGACGGCTTTGTGGAGAGCATCAAGGATTGGTCACCCGACATCACGCGCCCGGAGTTCAATGTCATCGTGCGGCAAAAGATCGGCGTCGTAAAGCGTTACAAGCAGTTCTTTGAGGAGCGCAATGCAAACCTCAGCTTCAATCCGTATACCGTGATCCGGCATTGCTTGTACCTGGGTGACAAAGTGGTCTTCAACCGTGCGCTGCGCAAGACAGCGCAAGAGACTTTTGATGCCTGGCTGGCTGAGAACATGCCGCCCGAAAAGGGCGCTGAGGCCTGACAATGCTTCAAATGCCCGATGACCAACCTGTATCCGGTTGTTTTGTGCAGGTGTGGGGACACCGTCATGGAACGCTATCCCACCCACCTGGTGATCCGGCCCAGCGATGTGATCGGCCCGCAAGACTATACGCAGCGCTTTTCAACCTGGGTCAATCGCCTGGCAGCTGGCGGTGTGGTGGAGGTACCCGGTTCCCCAGAGGTGCCAATTCAGTACATCGACGTGCGTGATCTGGCCGCCTTTGCCGTCTCCGCGTTGGAGGCGAGGCTGCAAGGCGTATTCCATGTGGCGACACCTTCGCACGCTTACTCGTTTGGGCAGTTGCTCAGGGAGGTCATGCAGGGCGTGGCCCCCGCAGGAACCCAGCTGCGCTGGCCGTGGATGCCAGTGCTGCTTTTGCCAATGGCCTGGTCTCGCGCCCGTTGGCACACACCGCGCGTGATGTGTTGCAGGCGTCTACCAACATATGATCCAGAGGG
>CAZBKX010000063.1:0-8421 GCA_964492535.1 uncultured Rhodoferax sp.
GGCTTAAACGTACAGATATGTGCAGGGGGGGGCGGTGGAAATGCACATGGCCGTTCAGACTGGCGCCGAATCGGTGGATGAAGACCACGCAAACCGTGGCCGAGTTGATTGCGCTGGAGACCGCTATGCCAGGATCACCGCCAAGCGCGCCAGCACTTCCGGCGCCATGTCTGCCGGCTGGGTCACCAGCGCCGATTGCAGGGCCGTGTGGGCTATGGACGGCGGCGGCTGTGTGCCAAGCAGCCGGATGGCGGCCACCGCGATTTGCTGCGCATGGCCGGCGTTTTGCATCAGGTTGGCTATCGCGGCATTGGCCGTCACATGCGCCTCGCGCGGGTGCCAGCAGTCAAAGTCGGTCACCATGGCCAGGCTGGCGTAGGCCATCTGGGCCTCGCGCGCCAGCCGGGCCTCGGGCATGTTGGTCATGCCAATGACACTGGCGCCCATGCTGCGGTACCAATGCGACTCGGCCTGCGTGGAGAACTGCGGCCCTTCAATACACACATAGGTGCCGCCGCGGTGCAGGCGAATGCGCTCGCTCAGGCCGGCATCCATGACCGCCTGGGCCAGCACATCAGACAGGCTGGCGCAAATCGGCTCGGCCAGTGACACATGCGCCACCGCGCCCGCGCCAAAAAAGGTGTTGTCGCGCCGCCTGGTGAGGTCAATGAACTGGTCGGGCAGCACCATGTCCAGCGGGCGCAGCTCCTCGCGCAACGACCCCACAGCGGAGAACGAGATCAGGTAGCGCACACCCAGTTGCTTGAGGGCATAAATATTGGCCTGGTAAGGCAGCTCGGAGGGCAGCAGCTTGTGCCCCCGGCCATGGCGCGCCAGAAAAGCCACCGGCACGCCATGCACCGTGCCGGTCATCACCTGATCCGACGGTTGGCCAAAAGGCGTGTCGATGTCATGCGCCTGCACGTCTTCGAGGGCGTCCATCTGGTAGAGGCCACTGCCGCCAATGATGCCAATGCGGGCTTCCTGCATGGTGTTGATCCTTTTTTTAATCGGTTGGGGGGTGCAAGTGTAAGAAAACCACTTGACCATACGACTCATCGTCCAATTCCGTCGCTTTGAGGTACAAATAGAACCTGCCGTCAGCGGGCACTCTCCCCGGCCAGCTCACTTTCAGCGCCCTTTTTACGTTTATTCAATTACCGCCATGCACGCTACCCTCCCTTTGCTCCAGGTCACCGGATTCCCTGCCATTCACCGCGCGCGGCTCACCACGCTGCAAGTCAACCTGGGTTACATGTGCAACCAGTCGTGCGTGCATTGCCATGTGAACGCTGGCCCCAACCGCACCGAGATGATGGACGACGCCAACCTGGCGCTGGTGCACCAGGCCCTGCAGAGCCGGGGCATCGAGACCCTGGACCTGACCGGCGGCGCCCCCGAGATGCACCCGGCATTTCGGCAGGTGGTGAGCGCAGCGCGGGCTTTGGGTGTGCGGGTGATTGACCGCTGCAACCTGACCATTTTGTTTGAGCCGGGTCAGGAGGGTCTGGCTGACTTTTTGGCCCGCGAACAGGTGGAGGTGGTGGCCTCCTTGCCCTGCTATTCGCTGGACAACGTCGACAAGCAGCGCGGCGAAGGCACCTTTGACAAAAGCATTGCCGCCCTGCAACAACTCAACGCCCTGGGCTACGGCCAACCCGGCAGCCATCTGTCGCTGAATCTGGTCTACAACCCGCAAGGGCCTTCGCTGCCGCCCAACCAGGAAAAGCTGCAGGCCGACTACAAGCGCGAGCTGCACAGCCACTTTGGCATTGTCTTCAACGACTTGTTCGCCCTGGCCAACATGCCGATCCAGCGCTTTGGCTCCATGCTCATCTCCAAAGGCCAGTTCAACCCCTACATGAAGCTGCTGCGTGACAACTATGCCCAAAGCAACCTGGCCGGTGTGATGTGCCGCAGCCTCATCAGCGTGGACTACCAAGGCTACTTGTATGACTGCGACTTCAACCAGCAACTCGGGCTGCCGCTGAACAACCCTTCGGATGCCGAGTTCATCAGCCGCCCGCACTTGCGTGAGCTGCTGAAATTTGACCCCGCCGGCCAGTCCATCCGGGTGGCAGACCATTGCTACGGCTGCACGGCCGGGCAAGGCAGCAGTTGTGGTGGCGCCCTGCATGAGTAATTGGCGGGCCATTGGCGTGTCATCAAGAACGTTCTCCATCATCGTGCCGGTGCTCAATGAGGCACCCGGGTTAAGTCAACTGGCAGCGCACCTCGCGCCCTTGTCCCGAGCCGGTGCGCAGGTGCTGCTGGTAGACGGCGGCAGCGACGACGGCACCTATGAGTGGGCCGAGCGCGCTGGCTTGCGGGTGATCCGCAGCGAGCGGGGTCGCGCCAATCAGATGAACACCGGTGCGGCCCATGCCAGCGGCCACACCCTGGTGTTTTTGCACGCCGATACCCGCCTGCCCGAAGGCGCACTGGCCCTCATTGACACGACACTGACCGAGGCCCGCGGCTGGGGCCGGTTTGACGTGGCCATTGCCGGGCGCCCCGCCATGCTGCGCGTGATATCCGGCATGATGAACTGGCGCTCCCGACTCACCGGCATCGCCACGGGCGACCAGGCGATGTTCATGACCCGCGAGGCCTTTGAGGCCGTGGGCGGCTTTCCGGTGCAGCCGCTGATGGAAGACATTGAAATGTCCCGCCGGCTGGGCGCCCTCTGCAAGCCCGATTGCCTGCGCGCGCGGGTCATCACCTCCGGGCGGCGCTGGGAGACGCGCGGGGTCTGGCGCACCATGGTGTTGATGTGGCGCCTGCGCTGGGCTTACTGGCGCGGGGTGGCGCCCGCCGTCCTGGCGCAGGCTTACCGATGAACGCCGCTGCGGCGCCGGTGCGCATTGTCATCATCGCCAAGGCGCCCCGGCCCGGCTACGCCAAAACCCGCTTGATCCCTGCCCTGGGCGCACAGGGTGCGGCTGCCCTGGCGCAACAGATGCTGCGCCACGCGGTACACATCGCCCTGCAGGCAGACGTGGGTCCGGTCGAGTTGTGCGCCGCGCCCAACAGGCATGACCCTGCCTGGGCGGCGCTGGCGCTGCCCCCCGAACTGACATGGTCGGACCAGGGCGACGGCGATTTGGGCGAGCGCATGGCACGAGCCGCTTTGCGCACCCTGCACCGGGGTGAATCGGTATTGCTCATCGGCACCGACTGCCCGCAAATGGACGCCTCTCATCTGCAAGGCGCTGCAACCAGTCTGCACACCCACCACGCCTGCCTGACCCCCACCCTGGACGGGGGCTACGCGCTGCTGGGCCTGAACCAGTTTCACGGCAGTCTCTTTGAGGACATGGCCTGGAGCACAGCCGCGGTGGCTGGCGAGACCCGGCGCCGCGCAGCCGCCATTGCCTGGACGCTGCACTTAATGACTACATTGCGCGATGTGGATGAACCCGACGATCTGCAGGCCTTGCCAGCGGGGTGGATCGCCCGCCCGGACTCCACCCCTACCCAACCCTGAACACCCTGGAATCCTGATGACCCTGTTGCCCCGTCTATTTGCCGCTTTGGCTACCGCCCTGCTGGCGGCCAGCGCCCTGGCCGCCGAGCCACCCCTCAAATTCGGCGTGGGCCTGTTCCAGCCCGACAAAGACAAAAACGATGCCACCTACCGCCCGCTGGCCAACTACCTGGCCACGCAATTGAAGCGCCCGGTCGAGCTGCGCACGGTCGACAGCTGGGAAGGCCTGGCCAAGTCCCTGGCCGCGGGCGAGACTGACATCGCCCTGATGGGACCCTGGGGCTATGTGCTCGCCAACCACGAGGCCGGCGCGCAGGCGGTCTCCACCATCCTGTACGACGACAAGCCCGAGTATTTCGCCATCATGGTGACACACCCCAACTCAGGCATCAAGACCGTGGCCGACCTCAAGGGCAAGACCTTTGCGTTTGGCGACAAGGGCTCCACCTCGGGCTACCTGATTCCCCTGCATTACTTCATGACCCAGGGCATCAACCCGAGCACCTACTTTGGCAAAGTGCTGCACACCAAGCACCAGGCCATCGAGACCCAGGTAGCCCAGGGCGTGCTGGACGCCGGAGCCGACTACAACCGCAACCGCAACGCCATGATCGAGCAGGGGCTGATCAAGGCGTCGCAGTCGGTCGTCATCTGGCAATCGGCGCCCTTGCCCAATGACGCCGTGGCCGTGAGCAAAACCTTGTTTGCCGACAAGGCGCTGGTGGCCCAACTTCAGGCCGCCTTGAGCAAGGTGGGGGAAGCCCAAAAGACCCAGCCCAACGTGCTGCCGCCCCACTACACCGGCTTTGTCAGCCGTGACAACCGCTTTTACAAGCCGATCCGCGACGCCGGCCTGGCCACCGGGATATTGACCGCCAAGTGAGATCCCGCACACGTTATGGCATGGGTCTGCTGGCGCTGGCCTACGCCCTGCTGGTGGCCATGTGCCTGGGTTCACTCATTCAGGAGGGCGAGCTGTCCCTGGGCCGCAACCCGATCGCCAACCTCCTGAAAACCGCCACCGACTTTGCCCACCCCAGTTTTCTGGATGTCTGGCTGGGCAACCCGGCACTGGAGTACCGCAGCGACGACGGCACCCTGCTGCGCACCGAGAACCGCCAGGCCGTGGAGCGCCATTACCTGGCGGGCCTGGGTGAGGCCACCTGGACCACCCTTCGAATTGCCACCTTGGGCTCTTTGCTGGGCGCATTGCTCTCGCTACCCCTGGCGGTGCTGACTGCGCGCAATCTGGCGGCACCCCGGCCCCTGGCCTGGCTGGCCAAAGGCATTCTGGATGGGGTGCGCTCGATCCACACGCTGGTGTTCGGGCTGGTCTTGGTGGGCATCGTCGGCCTGGGGCCCACGGCGGGCATTCTGGCCATTGGCCTGCACTCCATGGGCACCTATGGCAAGTTATTTGCCGAGGCCATCGAGTCGCTCGACATGGCGGCCATCAACGCCGTGCGCAGCGTGGGCGCGAGCCCGGCGCAGGTTTTTTTGCATGCCATCTGGCCTGCGGTGATACCGCAATTCATCTCCAGCCACCTGTACATCTGGGAGTTCAACATCCGCGACTCCACCATTCTGGGCATCATCGGCGCCGGGGGGCTGGGCCTGCTCATCACCGAGGCCACGTCCCTGTTTCAGTGGGGCCGCCTGTCCACTGTGCTGATCGTGGTGGTGATTCTGGTGGCCTCGTTTGACGCCATGAGCCGCCGTATCCGGGCGGCCCTGCTGTGAGCGCGCCCGCCATTGCCATGAACTCGCTGGAGTGCGCCGCGGGTGGGCGCACCCTCTTGGAGGTCGCCGAACTGCGAATAATGCCGGGTGAACGCGTCGGGATTGTGGGGCCCAACGGCGCGGGCAAATCGACGTTGCTGCGGGCGCTGAGCGGCTTCATGCCGCCCACGCAGGGCCGGCTGGAGGTGCTGGGCCACCCGCTGCACACCACGCTTGCACCCGCCGAATTGCGCCAGCTGCGCCAGGCGGTGGGCCAGGTCTTGCAGGGGCTGCACCTGGTGACGCGGCTCAGTGCGCTGGACAATGTGCTGATCGGCTGCCTCGGGCGCGTGCGCGGCTGGCGCCGCTGGAGTCGCCATTTCACCCCCGCAGAACAGACCCAGGCCGAGGCCGCGCTGCACGCGGTGGGCCTGCGCGCGCGCGCGGCCACCCGGGCGGACCAGCTCTCAGGCGGCGAGCGCCAAAAAGTGGCCATGGCCCGCCTTCTGATGCAGCAACCCCAGCTGATATTGGCGGACGAGCCCACCGCCGCGCTGGACCCCGCCGCTGCCATTGAGGTGTGCCAGTTGCTGGCGCAGGCCGCCCAGGGCGCCACCCTGATCACTGTGGTGCACAACCCGGCTTTGCTGGCCGGCCTGGCCGATCGCGTCATTGGCCTGCGCGCCGGGCGCATCGTGTTCGATTTGCCGGTGGCCGAGGTGAGCGAAGCACTGCTGGCCGAGTTGTACCAGGCAGCGCCGCCCTCCCAAGACCCCCAGCGGCCCGCGGCGCGCAATATCCGACCCAACCCATCCATGGAGGCATCCTCATGAGCGACCTGCCCGGGCGCACCTGCCCGATCCGCTACCGTTATGGCGCCCAGGCGCTGGCCAGCGCGCCCACCCGGGTGGCGCAAACGCTGTATGTGGTGGGCGGGCTATACGGCAACCTGCAGGCGCTTGATGCGCTTGAGGCCCTGGCCGCGCGTGAGACCGGGCCGGTCACGGTGTGCTTCAACGGTGACTTCAATTGGTTCAATGTCGATGACGCCGGTTTTGAGGCCATCAACCACCGGGTGCTCACGCACCACGCCATCGCTGGCAACGTCGAGGCTGAGCTGCTGGCCGACAGTGACGAGTCCGGCTGCGGCTGCGCCTACCCGGACCATGTGGAGATGAGCATGGTGGAACGCTCCAACCGGATCCATGCCCGGCTCAAAACCACGGCCGCCCGGCACCCGGCCATTCAGGCGCAACTGGCCACCTTACCGCTGTTCGCCCGCTACCAGGTGGGTGACTGCCGGGTGGCTGTGGTGCACGGCGACGCCGACTCGCTCGCCGGCTGGCGCTTTGACATTGACGTACTGAGCGACCCGGCCCAGGAACCCTGGCTGGTAGAGGCGTTTCAACGCGCTCAGGTGGACGTGTTTGCCTCCACCCACACCTGCCAGCCCGTGTTGCGGCAACTGCTCAAGCACAACCCCATGCCCGTGGTGATCAACAACGGCGCAGCCGGCATGCCCAACCTGCACGGGTCACTGGCGGGCATCATCACGCGCATTGGCGTTCAGGCCTCGCCACACGCGCCCCTGTACGGCACGCGCACGGCGGGTGTTCACATCGACGCCCTGGCGGTGGACTATGACTACTCGCTCTTTGAGCACGCGTTTCTGGCGAATTGGCCACCTCACTCGGATGCCCACACGTCTTACTTCAAGCGCATTGAAGGCGCGCTGAATTTGAAGGTGACACAGGTTCTGCGCATGTTCTGATAGGCTTGCCCGCTGGCTGCAACAGCCTTCTGTTGTCAACAAAGCACCCTGCCTCATGACCCAGCGCAAAGATCACCTCGACGCCCTCGCCATCAGCCTGCTTTTGGGTTGCTGCCTGTTTTGGGGCTTTCAGCAGGTGTTGGTGAAAGCCACCATTCCCGACCTGCCGCCGGTGTTTCAGGCGGCCATCCGGTTTGCAGGCGCTAGCGCGCTGCTGTGGCTGTGGGCGCGCTGGCGCGGCGTGCGCTTGTTTGAGCGCGACGGCACGCTGGCGGCAGGGCTGCTGGCCGGCAGCCTGTTTGCGATTGAATTCGCCTGCCTTTATGCCGGCTTGCAGTATTCGGCCGCCTCGCGGCTGACGGTGTTTCTCTATACATCCCCCTTCTGGGTGGCGGTGCTGTTGCCCCTGTTTGTGACCGCCGAGCGGCTGCGTCCGGTGCAGTGGCTGGGCCTGGGGCTGGCCTTCTGCGCGGTGGTTTTTGCCCTGCGTGACGGCCTGGGCGCCACCAGCCACCCCGATCAATGGCTGGGCGACCTGCTGGCGCTGAGCGCCGGCATGATGTGGGGTCTGACCACCGTGGTCATTCGCGGCTCGCGCCTGACCCGGGTGAGCCCAGAAAAACTGCTGTTCTACCAGGTGAGTGTGAGCACGGTGACGCTGCCGGTGCTGTCGCTGATGCTGGGCGAGCGCTGGGTCTGGCAATTCAGTTCGTTCGCCACCACTTCGCTGGTGCTGCAAACTGTGGTGGGCGCGTTTGCCAGTTACCTGGCGTGGATGTGGATGCTGGGGCGCTACCCGGCCACCAAAATCTCGGCCTTTGTGTTTTTGACCCCCGTCTTTGCCCTGCTCTTTGGCACTCTCTGGCTCAACGAACCAGTCACCCTGAATCTGATCGCCTCCTTGTCGCTGGTGGCGGTGGGCATCGTGCTCGTCAACCGCAAGCCGGCTCAGATCCTTGACGCCAGCCCCTCCAACTAACCAACCTTTTTTCAAGCATGAAACTACTTCGACACGGCCCCAAGGGCCAGGAAAAACCCGCCATTCTTCACACCGACGGCATGTTGCGCGACCTCAGTTCGCTGATGGCCGACATTGGCCCCAGCACCCTGTCGCGTGAAGGCATGGCCGCGCTGGCCAGCCTGGATGTCAGCACCCTGCCCATCGTCCCCCAGGGGCGACTTGCCGTGCCCTGGACCGGCATGCGCAAGTTCATCGCCATTGGCCTGAACTATGCAGACCACGCGGCCGAGGCCAACATGCCCATCCCTGCGGAGCCCATCGTCTTCACCAAGACGGTGGACTCCGCCGTGGGCTGCAGGCATCCCGTGGTGTTGCCGCAAGGCTCGATCAAGTCCGACTGGGAGGTGGAGTTGGGCGTGGTCATTGGCACCCGGGCGCGCTATGTCAGCGAGGCGGATGCCTTGAACCATGTGGCGGGCTACT
>CAZBKX010000064.1:0-4082 GCA_964492535.1 uncultured Rhodoferax sp.
GGGTAAACCATCGTTACTCGCTGTTTCCTCAAAGGCGGCATAGGCGTCAGCGCTCAGCACTTCGGCCCACTTATAGCTGTAGTAACCCGCAGCATACCCGCCTGCAAAGATATGGCTGAAGGTGTGCGCAGTGCGGCTCCAGGCCGGAGGCTGCAGCACCGCAATTTCTTCGCGAACCTCGTTCAGCAAAGGCATCAGATCCAGCGCTGGGTCGTGGCGGGTGTGCAGCAGCATGTCAAAAATAGAGAACTCGATTTGCCTGAGGGTCTGCATACCGCTCTGGAAATTGCGGGCGGCCAGCATGCGGTCAAAGAGATCGCGTGGCAAGGGCTCGCCAGTGTCGACGTGTGCTGTCATGTGTCGCAACACATCCCATTCCCAACAGAAGTTCTCCATAAACTGGCTGGGCAACTCCACGGCGTCCCATTCGACGCCACTGATGCCGGAGACATCGCGCTCGTTGACTTGGGTCAGCAGGTGGTGAAGGCCATGGCCAAATTCATGGAACAGCGTGGTCACATCGTCATGGGTGAGCAGGGCAGGCTTGTTCCCCATGCCCTCGGCAAAGTTGCAGACCAGATGCGCCACCGGGGTCTGCAGCTGGTTTGTGTCGGGGCGCAGCCAGCGCGCGCGTACGTCGTCCATCCAGGCGCCCCCGCGTTTACCGCTGCGGGCGGAAGGATCCAGATAAAACTGACCAACCAACTGGCTTCCACGCTCAAGCCGGTAGAACTTGACACCGGGATGCCAGACGGGCGCGTGGTCCTCACGGATTTGTACGTCAAACAAGGTTTCAACAATTTTGAACAGGCCGGCCAAGACTTTGGGCGCCGTGAAATATTGTTTGACTTCCTGCTCGCTAAAGGCATAGCGCGCTTCCTTGAGTTTTTCGCTAAGGTATGGCCAGTCCCATGATTGTGGATCTGTCTGGCCCAGATTTTTAGCCGCGAATTCGCGCAAGTCCGCCAAGACTTTCTCGGCAAAGGGGCGTGCCTTGTTGGCCAGGTCGCGCAAGAAGGTGATCACCTGCTCTGGGGATTCGGCCATCTTGGGAACCACCGAGAGGTCCCCAAAATTGCGGTAACCCAGCAGTTTGGCTTCCTCCAGTCGCAAAGCCAGCATTTCGGCGATGATGGCCGAGTTGTCGAACTTCAGCGCTGACTCTTCGGCTTGATCAGAGGCGCGGGTGACATAGGCGCGGTAGAGTCGCTCGCGCAAGGCGCTGCTCGCCGCAAACTGCATCACGGGCAAGTAGCAAGGCATCTTGAGTGTGAGCTTGTAGCCTTCTTTGCCTTCGGCTTGGGAGGCGGTCAACGCGGTTTGCTTCACGTCCTCGGGCACGCCCTCCAACTCATCGGCTGACGCATAGTAGGCAAACGCATCGGTCGCATCCAGCGCGTTTTCACTGAATTTTTGGCCGAGTTCGGCTTGGCGCTCCTGAATGGCGGCAAACCGGTCGCGGTCGGCACCTGTAAGTTCGGCGCCGCCCAGCACAAAGTTCCGCATGGCGTTTTTGTGCGCCTGCGCTTGCTCCGCATTCAGGGAGATCAGGTCAATGGCTTTGTATTTGGCATACAGGCGCTCGTCGGCGCCCAGCCGGGTAAAGAACTCGGTGACTTTGGGGAGCACTTCGTTGTAAGCAGCCCGCAGTATGGGCGTGTCAGCGACGCTGTTCAGGTGACTGACTGCACCCCAAGCGCGCCCCAGTTTTTCGGTGGTGACATCAAGTACACGCGCCATGTCAGGCCAGCGAGCCGGAAAATCGGGGGCGGTCACGGTCTCCAGGGCGGAGTCTGACTCTTTTAGTAAAAGCTCTATGGCAGGTGCCACGTTTTCGGGCTTGATTTGGTCAAAAGACGGCAAATCATCAAAGGACAGCAGGGGATTGTTCATGTTGCTTACTTGGTGGTGCGTTCAGCGGCTTCAAGTGTGTTCACCAAAAGCATGGTGATGGTCATCGGGCCCACGCCGCCGGGCACGGGGGTGATGAAGCTGGCCACCTCTTTTACGCCTGGAAAATCAACATCACCGCACAGCTTGCCTTCGTCGTTGCGGTTCATGCCCACATCGATGACCACGGCGCCGGGCTTGACCATGTCGGCGGTGAGCACGTTGCGCTTGCCCACTGCAGCCACGATCACATCGGCCTGACGGGTGAAATGACCCATGTCGACAGTGGCACTGTGGCACACCGTGACTGTGGCGTTGGCTTGCAAGAGCAGCAGTGCCATCGGCTTACCCACCGTGTTGCTACGTCCGATGACGACCGCGTGCTTTCCCTTTAAGTTGATACCCGTGCGCTCAATCAGCTTCATGCAGCCGTAGGGCGTGCAGGGCCGAAAGCCGGGCTGACCGGTCATCAATTCGCCGGCACTCAGGGTGGCATAGCCGTCCACGTCTTTGGTGGTGGAGATGGCTTCAATCACGCTGTGCGGATCAATGTGCCGGGGCAAAGGCATTTGCACCAGGATACCGTGAATGCTCGGATCAACATTGAGTGCGGCAATCCGGGCCAGAAGTTCGGCTTGCGTCAGCGCGGCCTCGTACTTCTCGAGCACGGAGTGAACGCCGGTGTCCAGACAGGCCTTCACCTTGTTGCGAACGTAAACCGCGCTGGCGGCATCATCTCCGACCAAAATCACGGCCAGGCCGGGCGTGACACCCTTGGCCTTGAGTGTCTGCACGCGCTGGGCGACGTTGGCACGGAGCACGGTGGAGAGGGCAACGCCGTCAATAATCTGGCCCGTTTGTTGGCTTGTCATGGGTTTCGTTCCATAAGTAAAAAAGCCCGCTGATCCTGTTCGGGCGGGCATTTGAAAAATTAACCCGTTTGTGTGACGGTGGGTGACATCACCTCAGGCTTTGGTCAATGGCTGGCCTAGCGCGATTTTAAGAAGATCGGCCACGGTGTTGGCGTTGAGCTTTTCCATGATGTTGGCGCGATGGGCTTCCACCGTCTTGATGCTGATGCCCAGATCGTCGGCAATTTGTTTATTCAGCCGCCCCGCCACAATCCGTTCAAGCACCTGCGCCTCGCGCAGGGTCAGGCGGGCCATCAGCGCGCCTCGGCTGGCTGCAACCTGGTGCTCTGCAAAGGCGTCCCGGGCCTGCTCCAGCATGCGCTCCACCAGGGATACCAGCTGTTCTTCCTTGAACGGTTTCTGGATGAAATCCATGGCGCCTTTTTTCATGGTGTCGACCGCCATGGGCACGTCGCCATGCCCCGTGATGAACACGATGGGCAAGGGGGAGCCGCTCTCAATCAGTCGGTTTTGCAGCTCCAGACCCGTCATGCCACCCATTCGGATGTCGACAATCAGGCAAGCGACTTCGCGTGCGTCATATCGGCTCAAGAACGACTCCGCAGAATCGAAACATCGGACCCGGTAGTCTTTGCCTTCCAGAAGCCATTGAAGAGAGTCGCGCACGGCTTCGTCGTCGTCCACCACGTAGACACTGCCTTTTTTCGGTATCAAACTCATGCCTTAACCTGGGCTTAACCCGGTGTCCTTGGTTGTCTTGGTGTGAAGAGAGGCCCCAGGCCGCGATGATTCTGTTACCGGGATCCAGAACGAGAAGCGGCAGCCTGTCAGCTCCTTGTCATTGTAGAGGTTCTCGGCTTTTATCCTTCCCATATGGGACTCCACGATAGAGCGGCACAGGCTCAGCCCGATACCCATGCCGTCAGCCTTGGTGGAGTGGAACGCTTCGTACAGCCTGGCAACGACTTCGGGCGCCAGTCCTTTGCCGGAATCCAGCACGGTGAATTCAACCACGGGCTTGCCGTCCATGTGACCCGGTGCGACCCGCAACTTGACGCTGCGCAGGGCGGTCGGCCTTTGGGCAGAGTCGACGGACTCAGCGGCATTTTTGAGCAGGTTGACCAGCACCTGTTCAATCAGTATCGGGTCCACCAGCAAGGGCGGCATGCGGGGCGACACATAGTGGGTGAGCCGCACGTTGCGCCTTCGCATTTCTATTTCGGCCAACTCGACGGCTTCGTCCACCATGCCCTCAATGTCTGACGGGGTGCGATTGGGTTCACTCCGTTTGACGAAGGACCGGATGCGCTGAATGATCTG
>CAZBKX010000065.1:0-3207 GCA_964492535.1 uncultured Rhodoferax sp.
AGGACATGGGCCGGGTGCCCGCCGAGGTCAATCGCTTATCCAACCAGGTGCTGGTCACCACCTATGAAGCCGAGTGGGGCCGGGTGGGGCGTTGATGCAGCGCCGGCATTTTTTGGCTGCTGCCACTTGGCCCCTGCTGGGCTGCAGCCAGCCGGGTGAGATCACTGGCGGCTTCACCGGTCAGGACCCCGCGCGCGGCCACCGCCTGCGCGACACCACGGCTTGGCCCGCCCCCACGGTCACCCACAACACCGAGGTGCTGATTGCCGGGGGCGGTGTGGCTGGCCTGGCCGCAGCCCGCGCTCTGCAATTGCGCGGGCGAGAAGACTTTGCCCTGCTGGAGCTCGAAGACGAGGTGGGAGGCAACAGCCGGGGCACCCAAATGGGCGGCATCGCCTGCCCGCTGGGGGCGCACTACCTGCCCCTGCCCAGCGATGACGCACCCGAGGTGCAGGACCTGCTGGAGGAGCTTGGCCTGCGCCAGCGCGTGGCTGGCCGCTGGGTGTATGCCGAGCGCCACCTGTGCCACAGCCCGCAAGAGCGCCTGTTCTTTAACGGAGAGTGGCAAGACGGGCTGCTGCCGCTCAACGGCGTGAGCCCGCACACGCTGTCGCAGTACCGCCAGTTCTCGGCGCTGGTGGCCCAGGCCCGTCAGGCTGTGCATTGGCGTATTCCAGTATCAAAATGGCCTCCGGCCGGCGAATCCATTGCCTTGACAGCTATTACTTTCGAGGCTTATCTCAATCAAAACGGCTTGACCGATCCGCACCTGCGCTGGTACCTGAACTACTGCTGCCGTGATGACTACGGCGCAGGTATTTCAGTCGTGTCCGCGTGGGCCGGACTTCATTACTTTGCCAGTCGCCACGGTTTTGCAGCGCCCGGCGACCAGACCCGTGAGCATGAGGGCCTGCTGACCTGGCCCGAGGGCAATGCCTGGCTCACCCGCCGCCTGGCCGCGCCCCTGAAAGAGCGCCTGCACACCGGGAGAATCGTGCTGCGCATCGCCCAGCTCAAGCACGGGGTGGAGGTGGATGCCTTCAGCCTGGCGACGCAGCAGCTTGAGCGCTGGCGCGCCCGGCGAGTCATCGTGGCTTTGCCTGTCTTTATAGCCGCCCGGGTGGTGCAAAACGCCCCTGACTTTGTGCGTCAGGCCGCCCAGCGCACGGTGTATGCCCCCTGGCTGGTGGCCAACCTCCACATCAAGGCGCCGCTCCATGACCGGCCTGGCGCGGCGCCGAGTTGGGACAATGTCATCTACAGCGCCACGCCCAGCGCGGGCGGTTTGGGTTATGTCGACGCCAGCCACCAGAGCCTGATGAGCGTGCCGGGCGCCACGGTGCTGACCTATTACCGCGCGTTGGGCGATGTGCCCGGCGGCCCGGCGGCGGGTCGGCGCCAGTTGCTGGACAAGCCCTGGAGCGCCTGGCGCGATGAAACCCTGGCCGAGTTGTCGGTGGCTCACCCGGACCTGGTGGGCAAAACCACCCG
This sequence comes from uncultured Rhodoferax sp., assembly GCA_964492535.1. GTDB lineage: Bacteria > Pseudomonadota > Gammaproteobacteria > Burkholderiales > Burkholderiaceae_C > Rhodoferax. The sequence continues at coordinate 1,492 of CAZBKX010000065.1, forward strand.
CATGGAGTTCACCCGCTATGGTCATGCCATGGCGGTGCCGGTGCCCCGACCGTTGGCGATTCCCTCGGCGGGCTCAGAAAAAAATGGGGGAGTGTTCGAACGCCTGAGCTTTGCGCACAGCGACTGGGCTGGCTACTCCGTGTTTGAAGAGGCGTTCACGCTGGGCCATGAGGCGGGTTCGAGGGTCGCGCGGTGACCCAGGGGAATCAAGTGCCGGCTGTCAAGCGCTGGCTTTTTTCAGGATGGCGTACAACTCGTCCTTCAGGTGGAGCTTTTCTTTTTTGATGATTTCGATTTCTTCTGGCGTGCCCACTTCAATATGGGACTCCATGTTTTTGATCTTCTGGTCCAATTCGTTGTGCTTCTCGAACAGGCGCACAAAGTGGGCGTCCGAGGTTTTCAATTGGGTGATCAGGTCGCGGTATTCAGGAAACATGGAAACTCCTTTGGTTAAGCAGGACGTTGGTCCACAGGGGTGGAACGCCCTTGGAAACATGTTAATCCACTCCAACAGGGCGTTTGGGGCAATAATTCAGGCCAAATCGGCCTCTGGCCGGCGAATCATAAGTCTTGGTAGCTATCAAATGAGAAGTGTGACTGTTTGCAGGAGTCTTAATGTGGATCAATAGGCGCAGCCCGATTCCTCTTGTTTTTCGAGTACGGGAGCCTGAGGGTGACTGAGGCACCCGACTATTTCAGCGAGCGCGACGGTGCGCGCTATGCTGGCCTGCACCTGCTGGTGGACCTGTGGGGGGCACAGCACCTGGATGATGCGGCCGGCATTGAATCGGCCCTGCGTGAGGCCGCCCTTGCTGCCCGCGCCACGGTGCTGCAGGCGCGTTTTCATACCTTCAGCCCGCAGGGCGGTGTGACGGGGGTCTTGTTGCTGGCCGAATCCCACATCTCGATCCATACCTGGCCCGAACGGGGGTTTGCCGCGATTGATCTCTTCATGTGCGCCGACTGCGACCCCCGGGATGGCTTGCCGGCCTTGAAGCGGTTTTTTGTGCCGGGCAGGATGGAGGTGCAGGAGATCCGGCGCGGGGTGCTGTCACAGATCGTTTGACGCCAGCAGCATTTGGCTGGACGCTACTGCGTGTTCATTGGCGAAAGCTGATGTCGCCGAACCAGGTGGTGACGCGCTCATTCGTGTTGTCCGAGTCGTTACCGATAGCGATGCTGGTCACGGCGGGGGCATCGAAGCCGAAAGCTTCACGAAAGTCTGCATACACATCGCGTGACTCGCTCATCCACTCGCCCAGATGCCCCGGCCCGCTTTGCAGGACGATTTTTCGCAGTCGATGGGTGTAGGGGCTCCACGCCTTGAAGCCAATGCGGTGTTTGTTGTCCCACACATAGCACAGGGCCGCAGTCGGGACATCGATACCAGCCACCATGCGGGCTATTTTTATTTTGCTTCGGTCGGCAAAAGACAGCGATGCCAGCGGCACATCAAAAAACACGTACACCCGCGCTGAATGGTCGTCCTCGAGTTTGTCCTCCATGTCTGCTTTCTCCAGAAGGCGGCTGACCTTCCAGCGCCATTCCAACAGCGCTTTGCTGTTGGTGCCTGAAACTTCCGCTGCAGGCGCAGTCAGGGGAATGTCAAGGCTGCCAGCGCTGTTGTCGGAGTCGACGCGCAGCACGGTCTTGCCTTCATCGAGCACCAGCGAGAAGCTATTTTTGGCAATCTTTGGCAGAGTGACAACCCGAAAT
>CAZBKX010000066.1:0-1687 GCA_964492535.1 uncultured Rhodoferax sp.
AAAGAATCCTTTGAGACATTCAAGGAGTTGACCACTCGCTACCCCTCTTCACGGTACACGCCTGACGCCATCCAGAGAATGGCCTATATCGTCAACTCACTGGCTCAATATGAAGCGCATGTTGCTCGCTATTACTTTGGCAAAGGCGCCTACGTGGCAGCCATCAGCCGGGCTCAAATTACCGTTTCAGACTACCAGGGTGTCCCTGCCGTCGAAGAGGCGCTTTTTATCATGCTCAAATCATATGATGCTCTTGGCATGACTCAGTTGCGCGACGACACCAAGCGTGTACTTGAAAAAAATTACCCAAAAACTGAGTATTTGACACGAGGATTCAAGGGCAACACAGATCCCTGGTGGAAATTCTGGTGAGTCAATTGGTTGGAACCTATTTGCTCGGCAAGTACTGATCTTTAAAACGAGGCGCTCACTTTAAGTGGCACAAGATGTACACAGGCTATCGACTCACGGCATCAACGGGCATTCACAAAGGTGATCGCGAATACCAACAAGACCAAGTCATTGTGCTGAACCACAGCCGGGTGAGTGGGTGCATTCTGGCTGTACTGGCCGACGGCATGGGAGGACGAAGCGGTGGACGAAAGGCTTCCAATCAAGTCATGATGACCGCAAAGCAGCTTTTTGAGCGTTATTCTCCCGAGACTGATGATGCTGCTGCGACTCTAATGCAACTGGTTACTGAAGCACACACAGTCATCAAATTGACGGCCATTTCAGCAGAAGAAGAGCCTCACAGCACCGTCGCCGCTTTTCTGATTAATCCCGGTGGCGATTGCCATTGGGCACACGCGGGGGATTCGCGAATTCATCACTTTCATGGCAGTAAATTGGTCAAACGGACCCTGGATCACTCCTACGTTCAAGCCTTGGTCAACCGAGGAGAGATAACAGAAGAGCAGGCCAGCGAGCATCCTCAGTCGAATATTCTTCTCGGTTGTCTCGGGACTGAAAATGATCCCCCTATTGATGTCCACTTTATTCCCAAGCTGCGTGCAGGTGATGCTCTGATGGCCTGCAGTGATGGGGTGTGGCACTATTTCAATACGGCTGAAATTGGATCTGTCTTGTCGAGTTTGTCCGCGCGTGAAGCGGCCGAATTTTTGATTGAAAAAGCTCGGACGCGGGGCCGGGGCTGCGGTGATAACCTCTCGCTCGTTGTGGTCAAGTTTGAACGCTCAGAGGTTTAGTCAACCAAACGTCTCGGGCGTGGAAACCAATCTCTTCAGTCAGTTGTCTTCGACGAGGATTTGAGTTCAGTTTGGTCCATCTTCAGAAGCACCTTTTTACTTCGCTCCATATCGTTCAGGTGACGTCGCCGTAATCGCACTTCCTGCAAACAATCCGTGACAGCAAACTTGGCGTAACAGGCTGCCTCTTGTTCAATAAAACGAACCTCGCCGGCATCCCGCTCGGATTGAATCCTTGCGCGCTCAGCCAAAATGTCCAATGACGCCCCCACCGTATCCACTGCCTGCGCAAACGAAAGCGTCAACGGCAGCGTGAGTAGCCAAAGAGCTGTCAGCCGATTCATGTTAACCGCGTATCGACGATGCGACGCTCCAAGGCCAAAAACGTACCTGATTGCATTTCGTTCAAACGCGAGACTGTTCTGGGGAACTCGTGAGAAAGCGGCCCCTCGGTGTACAGAGCCTCAGGCTGTACCGCT
>CAZBKX010000067.1:0-2292 GCA_964492535.1 uncultured Rhodoferax sp.
TGGCCGTGAGCACCGGGCCCGCCACGGTCTGAAAGGCGACGCGCCAAAAGCGCAGCACCTCTTTGTACAGAAGGGTTTGCCAGCCAGTCATGCAGCGACCTTGGGGGAATAAGCTTTCATGTCTTTGTGTTGGGTCATCACGTCCAGAAAGACGTCTTCAAGATCGGCCTTGCGGATTTCGACATCGTCGGCGACCAGCCCGGCTTCACGCACTGCCGCCAGGTATTGCTCGATTTCCAGCGCGTCGTGCGCCGGGAACTGCACCACCCGCCCGGTCACCCGGGCCTTGTCGGCCAAGGCCTTGGGCAGATCATTGTCCACCTTGAAGCGAAGCACATTGCTGGAGGCCGCCTTGAGCAGTTCGCTGGTGGAGTCCAGCGCCACAATTTGTCCTGACTTGAGCATGGCAATGCGCCCGCACAAGGCTTCAGCCTCCTCCAGATAATGGGTGGTCAGCAACACGGTGTGGCCTTGCTTGTTGAGCTTGGCAATGAAATGCCACAGGGTCTGGCGCAACTCGACGTCCACGCCGGCCGTGGGCTCATCCAGCACGATCACAGGGGGTTTGTGCACCAGAGCCTGGGCCACCAGCACGCGGCGCTTCATGCCGCCCGAGAGTTGGCGCATATTGGCGTTGGCCTTGTCACTCAAGCCCAGGCTGTCCAGCAGCTCATCGATCCAGGCATCGTTGTTCTTGACGCCAAAATAGCCGGACTGGATACGCAACAACTCCCGCACATTGAAAAACGGATCAAACACCAGTTCCTGGGGCACCACACCCAGACTGCGCCGCGTCTGAGCATAGTCCACCTGCACATCGTGACCGAGCACGCTGATGCGGCCCGAACTGGGGCGGGCCAGACCGGCCAGCAGGCTGATCATGGTGGTTTTTCCCGCCCCATTGGGGCCCAGCAGACCAAAAAACTCGCCTTCTTCAATGTCCAGGCTGACGTGGTCCAGCGCCAAAAAAGTGCTGCCCTTGGGGCCCTTGGGCGAGGGGTAAGTCTTGGAAACGGTCTGAAACGAGATGGCGGGCATGAAGGGTCTATTCTAAAGATTCAGGCCGACTGCAATAGCTCGGCAATGCCGTACAGCGCCGCGAGGTCCGACAGCCGCCCGGGCAGGCCACGGATGGTCAGCTGCTTGCCCAGGGTGGCGGCCTGGCGCCGCAATTCCAGCAAGACAGCCAGAGCGGCTGAATCAAACCGGGTCAGCGGTGTGGCGTCCAGCACCACCTCCAGGCCAGGCTGCTCGCGCATGCCTTTGAGCAGCGACGCCAGACAGGCCATGGCTTGAGATTGGGTCAACGCCTGCGGCAGGGCCAGCACACTCAACCCTTGGTAGCGTTTGACTTGTTGCGGGCCGACAGCGTGGCGATCAACCCGTCAATGCCCTTGGCATTGATTTCTTGGGCAAACTGACTGCGGTAGGTGTCCACCAGCCAGACACCCAGGACATTGAGGTTGTAAATTTTCCAGCCAGCGCCGACACCGGGTGTTTTTTCCAGCCGGTAGTCCAGTTGAATCGGATCGCCACGGCCCCTGATTTCAGTGCGCACCACCACCTCTTTATCGGCAGGGCTGGCGCGCAGGGGCTTCATGCTGAGGGTCACGTCATTGACTTGCGACAAGGCTCCCGCATAGGTGCGCACCAGCAAGATCTTGAACTCCTCCTGCAGACGCTGTTGCTGCGCGGGCGAGGCCTGGCGCCACTGCGGGCCGACGGCAGCGGCCGTCATGCGCTTGAAGTCCACATTGGGCATGACCAAGTTGTCCACCAAGCTCACAACGCGCGCTACTTCGCCCGACTGGATTGCTTTGTCGGCCTTGATGCCATCCAGCACCTCTGAGGACAAGCGCTTGATGAAGGCGTCTGGCGCTTCATCGGCGGCATGGGCTGGCAGAGCCAGCCAGGTGGGCGCACTGAGAAGCAGTGCTGCAACCATTTGATTCAACACTCTGCGTTTCATTTTGTTACTTCCTCAGCCTGTTTGATTTCAGGGTTTTTGATGTTTTCAACCCAGGTGCGGGTTCGTTCCCGCGCATCCGAGAAGTCCTGGCTCACAGGGGACTTTTCCACCTCGCCGTCTTCTGGCGGGTTGCCATCGTAAACGCTGCTGCGCCGGCGCTGCAGGTGGGCATCGCGGGTGAACGTGTATTTGTCCAGGGCAGCCGCCTCCAGCAAGGCCGCCGTGCCCAGCAAGGACGTACGCACGTCGACCAGGCGCAGGGCGGTCAGGCTGTTGCGGGTGGGAATGTGCTCAACCGATGACACCATGTTGCCTTTGGCGTC
>CAZBKX010000068.1:0-1601 GCA_964492535.1 uncultured Rhodoferax sp.
TTCTTCACCCATTGGGTGATCCTCCAAAATGCTCTGTAGCCCGCATCAGGCCTCAGTTTTTGGGGATTTTAAGAGGGTCAACTGAGGAAAATAGGTTGAACGACTGGAATTTGCTCTGGCATCTCTGGCCCTGTTCGCAGCCTGCGCGCTCCTGGGGGCCTGGCGGTCCATGGCCGAGGTGCTGGCCGTGCGGCAACTGCCATGGGGTTGGCCGGCTATGACGTTGGCAGCTACCGCCTACATCAGCGGGTTCGAGTGGGGGCAGCGCGTGCCTGTAGTCGGCGTGGTGGGGCTAAGTGTGTGTGCGGTACTGACTTACTTCGCCCTGCTGACCGAGCCCCAAACCCGACCCCACTGGCAACGCGTGGTCAACCGCGCAGGCGCCGCGCAATGGCGGGCCTTGTTGTTGCAGTTGCCACGGTGGACCACCACCTTGGTGCTCGCCATGCCGTTCGCGGTGACCACTGCCATGTCACTGAGCCCTCACGCAGCGGAACCATGGGCCCTGTCAAGTGCGGCGCTATTGCAACCCTTAGCATTTGTATTGCTGTTGGCCCGCGACTGTGTATTGGCTTTGTTCTTTGCGTTTTCGCCCACCATCCTTCGGCCGGTATGGGCCTTTGCGGTGCTCATGCTGGTGTTGTATGCCCTGTTACCCTGGTTGTTGCGGTCACTGGGCGGCCCAGCGCTGGCCAGCCTGGCGCTGCCTTTGTTTGGCAATGGCGCAGCAGCGATGGTGATTGCTGCAGGGCAACTGGCCCTGTCGCTGTGGCTTTTGCGCTGGCGATGGAAGGGAACCACACCACGCACCAATCGGGGTCAATGAACAGGCAAGAAAAAACCAGCGGCATGTGCCTGATGTTTAAAGCCCCAGTGCCCGTTTTGTTGTGAAGGTGCAGGAAGTGCGCCCCGTGCTGCGGGATGGCGCAACCATCGGGCAGGTCACATAGTGATGACCACCACCTATGTCGAGCAGCAATTCATGGGCAAGCTGGTCACTGCCGCTGTCGCTCTGGGCTTGCAGGTGCGCATTTCTTTTGGTCTGGTGTTTCTGCTGTTTGAGCACCGGTTCATGCGGCCCCTGCGCCAATTGCTCGACGATGCAAAGCGCCTGGCTAGCGGCGAATTGACACAACCGGTCGCGGTGCTTCGCCATGACGAAATGGGGACGCTTGCCCAAAGGTTGGACACTGTGCGCGAGAACCTGAACGAAAAAATCTCACACGTGCATGGCCTGAACGCCACCTTGGAGCAACGTGTTGCTGCCGTCATTGTTTATCTTGGTGGGCTTGTCGTGGGTCTATCTGGCGTTTGGCGATGTGCCGGCGATGGCGGGTCTGCTGTACGACATCAAGCCGGCGGTGACGGCCATTGTGCGTCGGCCGCCCACCGCATTGGCTCGCGGGTGCTCAAAAACAGCTGGTTGTGAGGCATTGCGATTGCCGCGTTTGTTGGTATTTACGTTTTGAACGTGCCGTTTCCGTTGATCGTGTTGTTGGCTGGCGTGGTGGGCTACCTGGGGGGCCGCCTTAAACCAGAAAAATTCGCAGTGGGCTGTGGACCAGTTTCAGTGGCTCACGGCGGCGCAGATGATTGACGGG